>JBAXES010000584.1:0-3235 GCA_037140315.1 Chloroflexales bacterium | reverse complement strand
CAGTTGACGGCGCAGAGCTTGCAGCCCTTGCACCAGCGCTCGTCGATCAGGATCGTGTGCATAGCTTCCCTTTAGGGCTGCCGCCCTAAAACCGCGTATCTATTTGGCTGAACGTGCCAGCGAAGCTGGCACGTTCAGCCAAATAGATACGTATTTCCGGGGGCCTGCGGCCCCAAACCAGACGAAAAGCGGGTCTGGGGCGCAGCCCCAGCGCATTGTCTACAGTGGAATATCCAGATACCGCTCCAGGGCCTCCTTGCCGCGGTAGTCGGGCAGGATGCGCGGCGCGGTGCGCGTCGTCTCGATGTGGGCCTCGCGCAGCATGGCCTCGTAGTCGTCCACGTGGGACAGGCTGAGCCGGCCGGGCGCGTGGCCGGCCCCGGCGTATGCGGCGGCGGCGATGCCCGCCCGGCGCCCGAAGACGTTGAAGTCGAGCAGCGAGTTGCCCATCAGCCGGTTCTTGCCGTGGACCCCGCCCATCACCTCGCCGGCGGCGTAGAGTCCGGGCACGTTGGTCGCACCGTTCTCATCGGTGATGATGCCGCCGTTCTGGTAGTGCAGCGTCGGGTAGACCAGGATCGGGTCGCGGGTCATATCGATCCCGAAGCGGGTGTACATGCGGAACATCGCCGGCAGCGCGGCCCGGATCGTCCCCGGCCCGTGGATGAGGTCGACCATCGGCGAGTCGAGCCAGACCCCGCTGATATCGTGCGCGGTGGCCACGCCCAGCTCGCGCTGGCTGCACTCGCGGATGAAGGCCGACGCCTCGACGTCGCGCGGCTCCAGCGGGTAGACGAACTGCTCGCCGTTGCGGTTCACCGGCTGCGCGCCCAGGCCGCGCACCTTCTCGGTGATCAGCAGGCCCGCCATCTGGGCCGGGAAGGCCGCGCCGGTCGGGTGGTACTGCACCGCGTCGAGGTCGACCAGCTCGGCGCCGACCCGGTAGGCCAGCACCAGGCCGTCGCCCGTCGCGCCGTAGTGGTTGGTGGTCGGGTACTGCTGCATGTGCAGCCGGCCCAGCCCGCCGGTGGTGATGATCGTCGCCTTGGCCCGCACGATGTGGTAGCGCTTGGTCTCCATGTTGATCAGCACCGCGCCGGCGACCCGGCCCTGATCATCGCAGAGCAGCTCGATCGCCGGCGAGAACTCGACCACCGGGATACCCAGGTTGCGGGCCTCGTCGCGCAGGACGCGCATAATCTCCAGGCCGGTGTAGTCGCGCGCCGAGTGCATGCGGTTGCGCGAGGTGCCGCCGCCGGGGTTGACGACAAAGTGGCCCTGCGGGTCCTTGTCGTACATCACCCCCAGGCGCTCGTGCCACTGGATGATCAGCGGCGCATCCTCGACCAGCGCCCGCACCAGCTCGGGCCGGTTGGTGAAGTGGCCGCCGCCCATCACGTCGAGGTAGTGGTGGGTCGGCGAGTCCTGCGGCTGATCGGCGGCCTGGATGCCGCCCTGGGCCATGGTCGAGTTCGAGTCGCCGTGGCGCAGCTTGGTGGCGATCATCACCCGGCTCGGGTCGAGGCCCGCCTTCACCGCCCAGATCGCGGCGACCGTGCCGCCGCCGCCGCCGATCACCAGCAGGTCGATGTCGGAGTCGACGTGGCTCAGGTTCAGGCTGGAGCGCACCAGCGGGCGAGCCTCGAACAGGTCGGCCAGCTCGTGGTTGATCGGCATGCCCTTGCTCGGCCCAAAGAGCAGCGGGCGCTTGGCGTCGGCCTTGTAGTCGGGGTGGAAGTTGGTCAGCAGAGTCTTGCGCTCGTCCAGGCTCATGGCCGGGAATGCGTGGCCCATCCGGGCGGGGCGGGTGCGCTCCACCATCGCGATACTCTCGCGCATCGAGTCGGGGTAGCCGTCGATTAGCTCCATAGTCATACCTCGATCTCGTCCTGGAAATCTACCGGGTCAACCGGCGAGTTGTAGCGCTTGGTCGCGCTGTGGGGGTCGCCGCCGTCGGCGACAGCCTCGAAGCTGCGCTGCTCGTAGCGCGTCCGCAGCTCGGCGGCGGACATGCCCACCAGCTCATCGAGCGCGCCCTGGTAGTCCCCCGCCTCCAGCTCGGCCACCCGCGCAGACAGATCGGGCGCGGCGGGCGTGACAAACTTGCCGTAGATGCGCCGGGCCAGCAGGCCCACCGCGTAGTGCTTGATGTCGGCGGGGCAGCGGCTAGAGCAGATCCCGCACGAGATACAGTCGAACGAGAGCATGGCCGCGCGCTTGACGTCGCCGCGCAGGGCCGCCTGGATGTAGTCCATCACGTGCAGGCCCTGCGGGCATGCCCGCGTGCAGGTGTTGCAGGCGACGCAGCCGGCGATCTCGGGGAAGTGCTGCAGCAGCGTGTTCGACCGCGGCGTGATCGCCTGGAGGTCGTAGGGCTTCGTCTGCAGCGGCACAAAGGGCATCTGCACCAGGCACATCCCATCCTCGACCAAGGTCTGGCAGGCCAGGGCGGTGAAGATCCGGTGGCTGTCGTCGCGGCGGTAGAGCGTCGGGCAGGCCCCGCAGAAGCCGCCGCGGCAGCCGGCGCCGCGCACCAGCTTGTAGCCGGCGTACTCGATCGCCGCCATGATCGTCAGCCCGCTCGGCACACTGTAGTGCTTGCCCATCAGCTCCATGCTAATGAGGGGGACGCTCTCAGTCATGCCTGGTCTCCTTTCGCTTGGGATAGGTGCAACGTCGAGCCTCGGCATCGCCGTGGGGCTAAAGCCCTCGGCTTCTGGGTGCGAAGGCCGCCTACGCGGCCTAGCTGAGGCCGCGCAGGCGGCCTTCGCAAGGAGTGGCCCGCGACTTCAGTCGCCGGGCGTCGGGGTGCCAGCAGACGCCGCATCAGCCCTGCCCTTTCGCGTGGATGAGGTTGTGGTGCTGGAGCAGCGGCAGCAGAGCGATCTGCTGCTGCTCCAGGCCAAGCTGGCCCGGCTCCAGCCCGAAGGCGATGCCCATAAGCTGGGTGTAGTAGAAGACCGGCAGCGGCCCGCCGGATGGTGGCTGCAGCGTGTCGAAATTATAATGGCAAAGTGGGCAGGAGAGCACGATCGCCTCGGCGCCGCCCGCGCGGGCCTGGTCCGTCGTCGCCGCTACGCGCCCGGCCACAATCTCCTCGCGGTCAACCACGTGGTAGGCCCCGCAGCACTGGGTCTGCAGCGTGCCCTCGACCACCGTCGCGCCCAGGGCCTGCATCAGGTCGCGCAGCACCGCCGGCGTCTCGGGGTCGTCGCTGCCGCCATCGGCGGGGCGC
>JBAXES010000583.1:0-3236 GCA_037140315.1 Chloroflexales bacterium | reverse complement strand
GATAAAGACCGGCCGCGCTGCGCTCATAGTTCGCACCTTTGATCTGCTCGCCTGTCCGCCATCAGGTATCGCCCGCGTATAGCTGGCGGCGTTGCCGCCAGCCGCCAGCAAACTATACCACTCTCAGCCCGCGATCAGCGAGCGATAGAGCTCAGCCGTGCGCTGGGCGATAGCGTCCCAGCTAAAGTGGGCCTCGACACGGCGGCGGCCGGCGGCGCCGAAGCGGGCGCGCAGCTCAGGGTCGAGGGCCACCCGGTTGATCGCCGCGGCGAGGTCGGCCGAGAAGGCCGCCGGGTCGACCGGGTCGAAGCTGCCGGCCCTCAGGGGGAGATCGATCAGCACGCCGGTCTCCTCGGGCACCACCACCTCCTTGATCCCGCCCACGGCCGAGGCGACCACCGCCGTCTCGCAGGCCATCGCCTCCAGGTTGATGATCCCGAACGGCTCGTAGACGCTGGGGCAGCAGAAGACAGCGGCGTGGGAGTACAGCTGGATCACATCGGGGCGGGGCAGCATCTCCTGGATCCAGATCACGCCGGGGCGGCTGGCGCTCACGGCGGCCACGCCCTCCTGCATCTCGCGGGCGATCTCGGGCGTGTCCGGCGCGCCGGCGCAGAGCACCACCTGGAGCGCGGGGTCGATCTGCGTGATGGCGTTCACCAGGTGGATGATGCCCTTCTGGCGGGTGATCCGGCCCACGAAGAGCACATAGGGGCGGCCCGGGTCCACCCCGTAGTGGACGAGGGCCTCGGTCGACTCGCCCTGGCGGTACTCGGCGAGGTCGATCCCGTTGTAGATCACGTGCACCTTCTCGGGGGCCACGTTGAAGAGGCGCAGCACATCCTCGCGGGTCTCCTTCGAGACGGCGATGATCGCGTCGGCCTGCTCCATCGCAGTGCGCTCCATCCACGAGCTGAGGTGGTAGCCGTTGCCCAGCTGCTCCACCTTCCAGGGGCGCAGCGGCTCCAGCGAGTGGATGGTGAGCACGTAGGGCACGCCCCAGAGCTTGCCGGCGAGCAGGCCGCCCATGTCGGTGTACCAGGTGTGGCAGTGGACGATCTGCGCGTCGAGGGTGTCCTTGGCCATGAGCAGCGAGCGGGCGAAGCCGTCGAGGGCCCCGCTGAAGCGCGGGTCGGTGTTGTGCCTGACCTCCTCCCAGAGCGGGTAGCCGCGCACGGTGATGTGGCTGTCGTCCGAGTGCTGGGCGCCGAAGCAGCGCACCTCGACTCGCATCAGCTTCGCCAGCGCCTTGCTCAGGTACTCGACGTGGACGCCGGCGCCGCCGTAGACGTTTGGTGGGTACTCGTTGGTAAACAGGGCAACCTTGGTGAGCTTAGCCATTCAGCACCTCGCGACAAAATAGGGAGGAGTCAGAACCTCGTATGCGAGTGAGCAAGATCGGTGGTCGGGCGCCAGGGCGGCAGTCGGATAGCCGTCGGGCTGACGGGATCATAACACAGGCGGTCACGCGGCTCAACTATAGCATATGCTATACTCGCAGCGCCCCAGCCGTGGCCACGGGGGCCGTCGCCCGAGACTTGACGGCAGGCGAAGGGCGGAGTATAGTTTCACGCCCCTTACCCACACCTCCATCTCAACGGCTGAGACCTACCGTCAATGCAGACGCTGGTATTTGGTGTGGCCCACCCGCGACCACAGCACAGATACGCCGAGGGGGCCAGCGTCTGGCAGAGCTTTCCTCGCCCAAAAAAAGGACAGAACCCATGAACAAGCGTCCCTGGATGAGCGTGCTGGCCACGCTGCTCCTCACCGCTGGCCTGCTGGCAGGCTGCGGCTCCGCCCCGGCGGAAGCGCCCCCCGTCGGAACCAGAGTATCACTTACGGCTGCGGCCATCGCCCCCACCACCCGCGCCGCCGGGACTGCCGCCGTCGCCACCCACGCCACCGGCGACGCTGTCTCTACCGCCGACGCCATCGTCACCGCCGCCAGCGCCACGGCGGCCTCCGCAGTGACTGCGGTTGCCGGCACCCCCGCCGCCGTCACCGCGACGCCCGGCGCCGCCGCGACCGTCGCCGACCTCAAGGGCCGCAAGGTGCTGATCGGCACCGAGGCGGCCTACCCGCCCTTCGAGTCGGTTGACCAGGCCTCAAACCAGATCGTTGGCTTCGATGTCGAGCTGATGGGCGAGGTCGCCAAGCTGATCAACATCCAGCCCGAGTTCCAGAACGCCGCCTTCGACACGATCTTCGCCGCCCTGCAGAAGAAGCAGTTCGACGCGGTGATGTCGGCCGCCACGATCACCGCCGAGCGCGCCAAGATTGTCGCCTTCTCCGACCCCTACATTGAGGTCGGCCAGATCGTCGTCACGCTCAAGAGCAACACGGCGATCAAGAGCTACACCGACCTGGCGAGCGCCACCGCCGTGGGCGTGCAGACCGGCACCACCGGCGAGACCGCCGCCCTCCAGGAGGCGAAGGTCCCCGACGCCAAGCTCAAGCGCTACCAGGCGATCGACCTGGCCTTCGCCGACCTGGCCAACAACGCGATCGACGCCGTGGTCGCGGACGGCCCCACCGTCGGCAACTACGTCTCACAGCCCCAGTACGCCGACAAGCTGCAGGTGGTCGGCGCGCCGTTCACCACTGAGAGCTACGGGATCGCGTTGCAGCAGGGCGACAGCGAGCTGCTGAGCGCGATCAACACGGCTCTGGCCAAGCTCAAGGCCGACGGTACGATCGACCAGCTTAAGGCCAAGTATAAGATCAAGTAGTAGGACAAGGTTACAGGGAACAGGGAACAGAAATACCGCATCCTGATGCAGTGCAGTTGCCTGAACTGTAACGTACGCTGAAACCTTGTCTAGGTAAGGGTCTGAGCGCGGCGCGGAGAGGGGCGAGCTCTCTCCGCAGACATCCCCCTATAGCAGGAGCCTGCGATGGCCGAGGTAGGTGGCAGCGGGATCAACCGAGTTGCGGGCCAGCCGATCAGGCGGACCGCCCTCAGCCAAGCGCCGTGGTGGCTGATCATCCTGATCGTCGGGATAGGCTTCGCGCTGCTCACGATGATGCGGAGCGAAGACTACGCCAAGACCCTTAGCTACGTCCTGGGCGGCGTCGGCCTGAGCGTCCTGATCACCGTCGTCGCCTACGGGGCGGCCCTGGTGATCGGGCTGATCGCCGGGCTAGGGCGGGTCTCCACAAACCCGGTCGCCTACCACGCCGCCACGCTCTACGTCGAGGTGATGCGCGGCCTGCCGATGCTGGTGATCATCCTC
>JBAXES010000582.1:0-3237 GCA_037140315.1 Chloroflexales bacterium | reverse complement strand
AGGAGGAATAATGCCACCCATGAAACACCCCCGCGTCGGCGAGGTGCGCCCGAGCCAGGTCATCTTCAGCTACGGCGTGGGCGCCCTGGTCGATCTGCCGCACCTCTCGGTGCTGGTCATGGGCCTGGACGACTGGACGGTGGACGGCGGCATCTCGCGCGTGATCGGCGAGGAGCGCCTGCTGCGCGCGGTGCGCGCCCAGCTCGGCAGCCAGGTGCAGCTGCTGCTCGCCCCGCCCGCGCTGCCGGCGGGCAGCGGGCCGGTCGACCCCTTCAGCGACCTGGCCCGCATCGGCATCCCGGTCGCGCTCTTCCCGCGCTGGATGCTCTGCCCGCGCTGCCAGCGGCTCTCGCCGCTGAGCAGCGGCCTATTCACGCGCAAGGAGGACGCCTTCCACCCCGACCGCACGCGCTACGTCCACACCGGCTGCGAGGAGGCCAAGGAGCCGGTGGTTGTCCCGGCGCGCTTCCTGGTGGCCTGCGAGCACGGGCACCTCGACGACTTCCCGTGGGTCGAGTTCGTGCATCGCGGCCCCACCGACTGCGCGACCCAGCTCCGGCTGATCGAGTTCGGCCCCAGCGGCGAGGCCCGCGACCTGGTGCTGAGCTGCGACACCTGCAAGAAGACCCGCCGCCTCTCGGAGGCGTTCGGCGAGGAAGGGCGGGCGCGCATGCCGCAGTGCCGGGGCCGCCGCCCGCACCTGCGCGACTTCGACCCACGGGGCTGCGACCAGCAGGTGCGGGCCATCCTGCTCGGGGCCTCGAACCTCTGGTTCGGCGACACCGTGATCGCCCTGGCCATCCCCACCGAGTCGGTCAAGCTGGCCCAGCTCATCGAGAGCAGATGGACCAGCCTCCAGCAGGTGCCGAGCGAGCAGTTCATCACCCTGATGCGCGCGATGACGCCCAACCCCTTCGGCGACTTCATCGGCTACCGCGACAGCGAGATTTTTCAGGCAATCGAGCGGCGGCGCGGGCAGGAGCAGCAGGGCGAAAAAGACGACCCCGCCGACCTGAAGGGGCGCGAGTGGGAGCAGTTCGCCCACCCCGCCAGCCACACGCCATCGAAGGACTTTCGCCTGCGCGAGGTGGCGGTGCCGCAGGGCTTCGACCCGCGCATCGCGCGGGTGGTGCTGGTCGAGCGGCTGCGCGAGGTGCGGGCGCTGATCGGCTTCACGCGGATCGACGCGCCGGGCGAGCTCGGCGCAAACCCCGAGGATAGCGACCAGCGGCGCATGCCGCTCGCCCGACGCGCGCCGACCTGGGTGCCCGCCGCCGAGGTGCGCGGGGAGGGCATCTTCATCCAGTTCGACGAGGCCGCCATCCAGGGCTGGCTGAGCGGCGCGGCGACCGAGCGCCGCGAGGGCCAGTTTCGTGCCTCGCACACCAGCTGGCGGCGGGCGCGGCGCATCACCCCGCCGGAGGCCGACTTCCCAGGCATGCGCTACGTGCTGCTGCACACCTTCGCCCACGTGCTGATGCGCCAGCTGGTGCTGGAGTGCGGCTACAACGCGGCCAGCCTGCGCGAGCGCATCTACGCGCGTGGCCCAAACGAGACCGAGGGCCGCCCCGACCCGATGGCCGGCGTGCTGATCTACACGGCGGCCCCGGACAGCGAGGGCACGCTGGGCGGCCTGGTCGGCTTAGGCGAGCCGGACGAGCTGCGCCGACACCTCCAGACCGCGATGCGCGACGCGGCCCAGTGCGCCTCCGACCCGCTGTGCGCCGAGCACGAGCCCAGCCGGCGCGGCACCACCGTCCACGCGGCGGCCTGCCACGCCTGCCTCTTCGCGCCGGAGACCTCGTGCGAGCGGGGCAACCGCTACCTCGACCGCTCCGTGCTGGTGCCGACCGTCGAGCGCGAGGATCTCGCCTTCTTCAGCTGAGGCCGCATGGACGACCCGCGACACATCATCATCGACGCCGCCGTGCGCCTGGTAGCCGAGCTGCCACCCGGCAGCATCCACGCCCTCGCGCGGGCGGTTGAGCACGCCGCTGCGCCAAGCGATGCCGCACGGGCGGCCGCGCTCCAGGCCATCCCCCAGCCAGCCCAGCGCGCTAGAGCCAACGACTTCCTCGACGCCTGGGCGCGGCAGGCCCCCGCGATCTCCGGCGCGAGCGTGGCCCTGGCCCTGCTGAGCGCAGCGGCGGCCACCCGCAGCGCCCGCGCCGAGCAGCGCCTGGAGCTGATCTGGACCGGCCCCCTGGCGGCGGGCGTCTCGATGCGCCGCACCGACCAGGCGTTGCTGCATGTCATCCGCAGCGCGCGCCAGGAGTTGCTGGTCGTGAGCTTCGCCGTCTACAAGATCCCAGCGATCGTCGAGGCGCTGATGGGCGCGGCCGCCCGTGGCGTCGTCATCCGCATCTGCGTCGAGGCCCCGGAGCCAAGCGGACAGAAGATGGCCTACGACACCATCCGTGCCCTCGGGCCAGCGGTCGCCAGCGCGGCGCAGATCTACATCTGGCCGACCGACCGCCGGCCCACCGACGAGGGCGGCCACGCTGGCACCCTCCACGCCAAGTGTGCCGTCGCCGACCGGCGCACCCTCTTCCTCTCCAGCGCCAATCTCACCGACTACGCCCTAAACCTGAATATGGAGCTGGGCGTGCTGATCTCCGGCGGCCCCGAGCCGGCCACCGTCGCCGCCCAGTTTGAGCGCATGATCGCCGAGGGGACGCTCCAGAAGGCGCCGTAGGGCGCAGATGCTGGCTCACTGCTACGCTGATCTGGCCGACGAGGTTTCGCACGCCGGCCCGCGCGTGGTGAGACAGATACGTGAGGCGTGAGGGCACGCGATACGTCTCCATGTGAGCCGAAGGGAATCGCGATGAGTGACCTGTGGGGCGAGCTTGGGAAGCTGATCGGCACGGCCCAGACCACCCTGGACGCGGCCCGCAAGGAGGCCGAGCGGCTGGCCCGCGAGGCCGGCGCGGTGGCGCAGGATGTGGCGACCGAGGCCGGGCGCGGGATCGCCGGCGCGGTCGATCAGGTGCAGCAGACGGTCACCGGCCAGGCGAAGGTGGAGCCGGTGAACATCGCCGCGCTGCCCGAGCAGCAGCGCGTGGCCTTCGCCGGCGCGCTCTACGCCCTGGCCACCGCCGACGGGGCGCTGGAGAAGGACGAGATCCAGCTGATCATCGAGCTCGTTGATCTTGACGGGCTCTCGCCGGGCGGGCGGCAGCTCGTGCTCAGCTACGTCTGCGCGCCGCCCGTGTTCGCCGATGCGGTGTCCGCATT
>JBAXES010000581.1:0-3240 GCA_037140315.1 Chloroflexales bacterium | reverse complement strand
TCAGGATCACGTAGCCGTCCTCACCGCGAACGAAGACCTGGTCGAGCTGGCCGCGGCGAAGCTCGTTGGCGATACGCTCGCCCAGCGAAAGCATGGCCGCGCTCATCGCTGAGACCCGATCCTCCTCAACATCTGCCGGCAACGCCGAAGCCATGATGAGGCCATCAACACTCACAACGGCCGACGCCTCGATGTCGGGCGTGTTCATAGACAAGGCCTTCAGATGCCGCACCATCTCTTCGGTTCTGCTTGCCATTCAGATCCTCCTTAGGGGCCGTCAGCAGTTCTGGAGCAGAGGCTAGAACGAACTGGCAATTGATGCCAGGATCATACAGGCCGCAGATAACGGCCATCTGGGGTTATTCTACTACATTTCAAGGGCCTGGGCAACTAGTTTGCTTCGTGGCAATCGGCAAAGGGGGCTATGGCCGGCAGCGAAGTGTAATAATTAGCCGCCGCAGTGGATTCTAACACGCCTACGGTACGGTCTTGCGCTGGCCTTGGCGGCGGCCCGCTCGCAATCCAAAAGATATCGCGGGGGTGCGCCCGCACCCGCGCCGAAGACGGCTACGGAGCGGGCGGCAGGCCCAGCCGCTCGCGCAGAGCGCTGTCCGCGCCGGTGACGGCCTGATCGGGGGCGAGCAGGCGCCGCAGCACGTTGGCCTGCATATCCGAGAGCACCCCCCACACGAGGTCGTTGGACTGGCGGCTGTTGGGCATCGGCCGGCCCTGCTCAGCCTGGGCGCGAAAGGCCAGGGCCGCCGCGCGGATCTGCGGGTCGACGTCCTTCGCCGCGCCGATGTCGAGGCTGAGCAGCGCGGGCTGACGCCCCGCGCGCAGCAGGTCGGTCTGGGCCTCAGCGCCGATCAGGTAGCGGATGAAGTCGACGGCGGCCTGGCGCTCGGTCGCGCCGATGCGCGCGTTCAGCACCACGACGTCGCTCTGGACGTATGGCTGCGGCGCCCGGTCGCCGTCGCTCAGGCGCGGCAGCGGCGCAACGCCCATATTCTCGTGCCAGAGGCCGTGGTAGGTGCCCAGCGCGTGTGACCAGTCGAAGGTCATCAGGGCCTCGCGGGTCATCAGGGCGTTATCGACGGCGATGCCGTCGGTGCTCGCCAGGATGCGCTCATCGCCGTGCAGGCTGGCCAGCCAGCTCAGCCAGGCCTCGGCGCCGTCGCGCCCATCGAGGCCGAGCACCAGGTTGCGCTGGTCATCGAAGACGCGCCCGCCGAAGGCGTAGAGGTAGCCGATGGTGCGGTCGAGGCTCAGGTTCAGGGCCATGCCCCAGGTGGGCGGGTTGCTGCGCGTGTCAGTGAGGCCGCGGGCCACCGCGAGCAGGGCGCTGGTGTCATCCGGCGGCGCGGACGCGAAGTTTGCCTTATTATAGTAGAGGGCCAGGGTGTCGAAGGTGAGCGGCACGCCGTAGAGGGCGCTAGCGGTGGGCGAGGATATCTGGGCGCTGCCGATCGCTGCGGGGAGCAGCTGGCGCAGCTCGTCTGCGGGGAGCAGGCTGTCCAGCGGGAGCAGGCTGCCGCCCTCGGCTAGGCCGCCGATCGTGTGGCTCTTGAGGATCGCCATATGCGGCCCGCCGCCCTCGGCAACCGCGATATCCAGATCGGATGTGAGTGTGGCGACCGGGTGGGCCTGGAGCACAATCTGCACGGCGAGGCTGCTGCGGTTGTAGCGCTCGACCATGGTGGCCAGGGCGCGATCCTCGGGGTAGGACCAGGCGTGCCAGAGCACCAGCACCATCTTCGCGCGCTCGCTCGCGCCGACCGTGGGGGTGGGGGCTCCGCTCGACGTCGGCCCGACCGGAGCGCTACAGGCGATCAGGGTGAGCAGGATCACCCCGACGACCAGAAGATGCCTCGTGTGCTGCCGTGCGGCCAATGGGGAGCCTCTCCTTACCAAAGAGAACCGGCGGCAGTATAGCACGCCGCTTGCGGGCGGCGCAAAGCGCTGGTCACGTGGGGCCAGCGGCCCGGTCGATTGCCTGTCGGCCCGCCCCCTGTCGCCTATGCGCGGCCGGCGGCGACGAGCAGCACCGCCGAGGGCTCCGGCTCCGCCAGGGCCTCGGCCTCGGCGCAGGCGGCCAGGGCGTCTGGCGCGAGGGCGCCGACGATGGTGGGCGCCAGGGCATCCCAGGGCACGAGGGGCAGCGCCGCGCAGGCCAGGCCCGTGCCGGACGGGTCGAGCAGATAGGCCCGCAGGTAGACCTCGGCGAAGCCCGCAGCGCGAAGGGCGTCGGCCAGATAGTCGCCCAGGCCATCGGCGGGCGGGGGCGGGGCGCGGTCGGCCCACGCGGCGTAGAGCGCGGCCGGCCAGCGCCTGGGGCGCGCCCAGAGCTGCGCGGCCGACGCAACCACGAGGGTCCCGCCGGGGCCCAGCACACGCCGCGCCTCGGACAGGGCCAGATCGGGCGATCCGAACAGCTCCAGGGCGGCCACGCACCAACAGATCTCGGCGCGGGCTGCCCGTACTGGCATATCGCGCGCGTCGCCGACCAGCCAGCCGCCGTGGCGGAGGCGGGCCGCCGCCGCCACGGCGGCCCGGTCGATATCGACGCCCAGGATCAGCCCGCCGGGGGCCATGCGATCCGCGAGCCAGCCGGCCTTCAGCCCCGGCCCGCAGCCAATGTCAACAGCGACCCGCGCGCCTGCCGGGGTCGCCAGGTCTAGCGCGGCCCGCAGCAGATCGGCGTGGGGCGCGTGTAAGTCCTCTAGGTAATGTCGCATCATAGGTGAGGGCGCCGCAGCCGCCCCGATTATCGACTACTATAGGTGGCGACTCGCCGTGGCGACTGTTGCGCCCATACCATAATATGACCACATCCATCGACATCATCCACCTGCACGCCTACGAGGGGCCGAACATCCTCGGGCCGCGCCCGGGGGTGCTGCTGCGGGCCAGGAGCGCCGCCGACCGGCCGCGCCGACTGCGCGCGGCCATCCGCGACGGCGCGCAGTCGGTCGGCCTGGTGATCGCCCACCTGGAGTCCGAGTCCCGCCCGCTCGCCGGGGGCTTCCTGCTAGAGGCCCGCTTCAGCACCAGCGAGCCCGCCATCGGGGCCGCCCTCTGCCGCTATATTGTAGCCGGGATGCGCGCCGAGGCCGAGGGCGACCGGGCGTGGGACCGCGACGGCCCGCTGGACGCGCTCCAGGCCCGCCGCCGCAGCGCGGCCCTGCCCGTCCCCGCCCTCCAGCTGATCGCCGAGGCGCGCCGGCGCGGGCTGCCGGCCAC
>JBAXES010000580.1:0-3242 GCA_037140315.1 Chloroflexales bacterium | reverse complement strand
TCGTACCGTCTTTGTGAGGAGCGCTCAACTCACTGTCAACTCATGCCTGCACCCTGCGGCTCGCCGAGCTTGACGAACAGCTCGCTATGAGCGATGATCGGTGATCTTCGCATCCTGGGCTATTGTCTATAGCAGAGAGTAGAGCACCCAATGTCCTTCAGCTTCGACCAGATCATCTCCCGCCGCGGCACCGGCAGCTCCAAGTGGGAGTATTACGCCGAGGATGTGCTGCCCATGTGGGTCGCCGACATGGACTTTGTCTCTCCCGAGCCGGTCGTCCGCGCCCTGCGCGAGCGCGCCGAGCATGGCATTTTCGGCTACGCCTCTCCGCCCGCCGATCTGGCCCCGCTGATCTGTCGGCGCATGGCCGAGCTGTACGGCTGGGAGGTGACGCCCGATCAGGTGATGTTCCTGCCCGGCCTCGTCTCGGCGATCAACGTGCTCTGTCGCGCTATCGGCGAGCCGGGCGATCACGTCGTCACTCTCACCCCCGCCTATATGCCCTTCCTCAGCGCCCCCGCCAACCAGGGTCGCGTCTGCGACACGTTCGAGATGACCTACGAGGATCGCGGCGCCGGCACGATCGGCTACCATCTCGACCTTGAGGGATTCGCCGCCAGCCTGCATCCGCAGACGCGCCTGATCCTGCTTAGCCAGCCCCACAACCCGATCGGCATCGAGTACGACCGCGAGACCCTGGCCCGCCTGGCCGAGATCTGCACCGAGCGCGGGATCGTGATCTGCTCGGACGAGATCCACTGCGATCTGATGCTGGGCGAGACTAGCCACACCCCGACGGCCTCTATCTCGCCCGAGATCGCCGCCAACACGGTGACGCTGCTCGCCCCCAGCAAGACCTTCAACCTGCCCGGCCTGGGCTGCGGCATCGCCATTGTGCAGAACGAGGCGCTGCGCAAGCAGATCCTCAATGCCGAGGCCGGGATCGTGCCTCACGTGAACGCCTTTGGCTATATTGGGGCCTATGCCGCCTACAGCGAGGGTGGCCCCTGGCTGGAGGCGCTGCGCGCCTACCTGACCGAGAATCGCAACACGCTGGTCAGCTACCTGACGGAGTACATGCCGCAGCTGCGCATCACCGTGCCCGACGCCACCTACCTGGCCTGGATCGACTGCCGCGATGCCGGGATCGTGGGTAGTCCCGCCAAGTTCTTCCTGGATCATGGCAGGCTGGCTCTCTCTGACGGCATCGCCTTCGGAAAGAACGGCGCTGGCTTTGTGCGGCTCAACTTCGGCTGCCCGCGATCAATCCTTCTCGATGGCCTCGCCCGCATGCGCGCAGCACGGTGAGGGTGTGGGAGCGGCGAAGCCGCTCCCGCGAAATAGCCTGCCTGGCACAGAAATGATCAAAAAGACGGTTGAGGTCGCCAGTGAAGCTGGCGACCTCAACCGTCTTTAGATCCGCCTGCGCACCTACTCCTGGGTCTCAGCCCCGGCATCGGCGGGTTGAGCGCCGTTCTCGCCGCCTTCCAGCTGCTCGGCTAGCGCCCGCAGCGCGCTGAAGAGCTCGACGTCTAGGATGACGCCAGTTGGGTAGCCCTTCTGGGTGACGATGATCGGCTGATGCTGCGCCCGCGAGCGCTTGATCAGCGCGGCGAGCGACGAGGCCGCCTTGGAGATTGGGACAACACCTTGGTTGAGATCGACATCCAGCGTATACTTTTTTAGATCGACCATGAGAAGGTCCTCCCTTACGTTGAGGCGCACATTGCGCCTGCTTAGGTATGGTGTGTGGTGCGACGGCCTTTATTGCCTGCTAGAGCTGTAGCCGTTCTTCCTCATTTGTGTGATAGCCGTAACAAAGAATGGAGAACGGTTCTGAAGTATATCACAGTTTTACGACGTGTGATAGACCAAAAGAGTTGCTAGAGAAGGCACTATTCGCGCAAGCACCAGCGCAGCTGTTAACTGCTATCTTACCACTTTTTAACCATCTTGGCTAGTGCGACATACCCCGCAATCAGTGGCCTTTTTCTTACTAAATTGGTGCGACATATAACCATATTTTCATTCGATTCACACGACATCACAAAGCCGGCCCGCCGTGCTACAGCGGGCCGGAGATGCCCACAGCTGCCTTTAGCCAGGCCGACTGCTCTGCGACCTCAGCGACCGATCAGCTCACGCACTGTGGTCAGCAACCCACTCAAATTGCCATTTTTTGAGACATAGGCGGAGAAGCCCTGGGAGACGAACTCGCCCGCAGCGCGCTCACTGCGGGCGGTGTAGGCGACCACCGGACATAACACCCCGTGCGCGCGCAGCTCGTGCAGAGTCGTCAGGCCATCCATTCCCGCCATTGTAATATCAAGGATGATCACATCGGGCGCATTCCGCTCGGCGAGGGTGATCGCATCGTGCCCACTATCAACGGAGCACACCTCATAGCGCCCAACATGGCGGAGCACCCGTTCGATCATCGAGCGTGCGGTGTAAACGTCATCAACCAGCAGGATTGTTGCCATCTTTCAAGGCCCCTTTACCAACGCCTAATGCAGGGGTGTGGGGTGAGCGCTCCCATTCAGTACCGGCTGAACCCGCGGCAGCGTGAACGAGAAGATGCTCCCTTTGCCAAGCTCGCTATCCAACCACATCCGCCCCCCGTGAAGCTCTACGAGCCAACGACAGATCGAGAGTCCGAGCCCCGTGCCCGCGTGGTGCTTGGCATCATCGGTCTCCACCTGCTCAAACTGATTGAAGACGCGCATCCGATCTGAGTCGGCGATGCCGATCCCGGTGTCTCGCACCCAGAGGATCACCTCGGCGCTCTCGACCCGGGCGCCCACAGCGATCTCGCCCACGCTCGTGAACTTGCAAGCGTTCGAGACAAGGTTGAGCAGCACCTGGCGAACCCGGACAGCATCGATATGGACGCTCGGCAGCGGGCTCGGGTACTCGCGGCGTAGCAGCACAGGCCGGTCCCTGAGCAGCCCCTTGGTGGTGCGCATAATCTCGTCGAGCAGCGGCACAAGGGGCACTGCCGCCTTGTTCAGCTCCAGGCGACCGGCCTCGATCCGGGCCAGGTCGAGGATGTCGTTGATCAGGCCCAGGAGGTGCTGGCCGCTGCGCCGGATCTCGCTGATGTCGGCCGTCACCGCCTCGGAGATCGGCCCGCTGTCATACATCTCTGGGTGATCGATCAGCGCCGAGCTGAAGCCAATAATAATATTCAGCGGCGTGCGTAGCTCGTGAGACATCGTGGCCATGAAGCTGGCCTTCGAGCG
>JBAXES010000579.1:0-3248 GCA_037140315.1 Chloroflexales bacterium | reverse complement strand
GGGCGGGCCTGGCTCGGGCGGGCCTTTGTGCCGCTGGTGATCGGGCTGCTGTCGGTGGTACCAGTGCTTATGTCGCAGCTGGTGCTGATGTGGCTGCCGCCTAGCCCGTCCGGCGGCCCGGAGGCCATGCTGGTGCGGACAATGCCGCTGCTGGTGATGGCCCTGGTGCTCACGGCCTGGCAGTATGGCTGGCGCGCGGTTATCGCCTTTAGCGGCGGCATGGCTCTGCTAACCCTCGGGCTGCACCTGTACTTCTTTCGGCCCGGCGGGCCATCGCTGCTGCCGCCCATCACCGTGGTGATCATGCAGACGATCAGCTTTCTGGTGGTCGGCTATTTCATCAGCACGCTGATGCGCCAGCTCCAGCGGCAGCAGGCCGCCCTGGCCCTGGCCAACGCCCAGCTGACCGACTACGCGGCCACGCTGGAGGATCTGACCATTAGCCGCGAGCGCAACCGCATGGCCCGCGAGCTGCACGACACCCTGGCCCACACCCTCAGCGCGCTGAGCGTGCAGCTGGAGACGACCAGCGCCTACTGGGAGGTGGACCCGGCGGCGGCGCAGCGCATGCTCGCCACCGCGCTGGGCGTCACCCGCGACGGCCTGCGGGAGACCCGGCGGGCGCTGCGCTCGCTGCGGGCCAGCCCACTCGACGACCTCGGGCTGGCCCAGGCCCTGCGCCAGATCGCTAGCGAGACCGCCGCCCGCGCCAATCTGCGCCTGAGTCTGGATGTGCCCCAGCGCCTGCCCGCGCTCGCGGCGGCGGTGGAGCAGTGCCTCTATCGGGTGGCCCAGGAGGCGACCGCAAATGTGGCCCACCACGCCCACGCCCAGACGCTGACGGTGCAGCTGCAGGTCAATGGCGGCATCACGCTGCGGGTCAGCGATGATGGGCAGGGTTTCACCCCGCAGCAGGCCGAGGCGGCGGGCCACTTCGGCCTGGCGGGGATGCGCGAGCGGGCCCAGCTGGTCGGCGCGACGGTGAGCATCACCAGCCAGCCCGGGCAGGGCACGACGATTCTGCTCACTATGAAGGGTGCGACCGATGAAGGTGCTGATCTGCGATGACCAGGCGCTGATCCGCGACAGCCTGGAGCTGTTGCTCAGGTTGGAGCGGGATATGGTGGTGGTGGGGCAGGCGCAGGATGGGGCCGAGGCCGTAGAGCTGACGGCGCAACATCAGCCTGACCTTGTGCTGATGGATCTGAAGATGCCGGGGATGAACGGCATCGAGGCGACCCGCCAGATCCGCGCCCGCTGGCCGCAGATCAAGGTGCTGGTGCTGACCACCTACGACGACGACGCGTGGGTCTTCGACGCCATCCGGGCCGGGGCGGCGGGGTATCTGCTCAAGGACACCCCGCGCGCCGAGGTGATCGCGGCGGTACGCGGCACGGTCGCGGGCAAGGCATTTGTCGACCCGGCGGTCGCGGGCAAGCTGCTGGGCCAGGTTGCCAGCCAGCAGACCCGGCCGGCCACGCGCATCACCGACACGCTGACCGAGCGCGAGGTGGAGGTGCTGCGCCTGGTGGCGCGCGGCCTCAGCAACGCCCAGATCGCCGCCCAGCTGCACCTGTCGGAGGGGACGGTGCGCAACCACGTCAGCGCCGTGCTGGCCAAGCTGGAGGTGACGGACCGCACCCAGGCGGCGGTGATCGCCGTGCAGCACGGGCTGGGCCAGCCGTGAGCGCAGTCGCAGGGCCGCCTCCACGATTCGCGTTATACGCTGCGAACCGCTATGCTGTTATGCAGTGCCGCAGACCAGCAAGCAACCAGAGGGGGCGCAGGTGAATCGCGAACACGTCGGGGGCGCGCCCGTACGCGCCCAGGGTCAGCTTGTGCGGCTGGCCCCCGGAGTTGGCCTTGCCGTGATCATCGGGATCATCGCATGGGGCGCGCAAGTGCTTGAGGAGCGCGTGGTCGGCCATGCGGTCATCGAGGCGCTGGTGATTGCAATGCTCGTGGGCACGCTCTATCGCACCCTGTGGGGGGCGCAGTCGCGCATGCTGCCGGGAATTGGCTTCACGGCCAAGGAGGTGCTGGAGTTCGCGATTGTGCTGCTGGGCGCATCGGTCAATCTGCCGGCCGTGCTGGCGGCGGGGCCGACGCTTGTGGTCGCGATTGTCACCGCCGTGGTGGTAGGCATCAGCGCCAGCACGCTGATCGGGCGGCTGATCGGCCTCAACCCCAAGCTTGCGCTCCTCGTCGCGGTGGGCAACGCGATCTGCGGCAACTCGGCCATCGCGGCGGTCGCGCCGGTGATTGGGGCCGATGCGGCGGATGTCGCCAGCGCCATCGCGCTGACCGCCGTGCTCGGCGTTGGCGTGGTGCTCACCCTGCCCCTGCTGATCCCGCTGCTGGGCTTCAGCTTCTATCAGTATGGCGTGCTGGCCGGGATGACAGTCTACGCGGTGCCGCAGGTGCTGGCGGCCACGTTTCCGGTGAGCATGATCAGCGGTCAGATCGGGACGCTGGTCAAGCTGGTGCGGGTGCTGCTGCTCGGCCCGGTCGTGCTGATCGTGAGTCTGCGCCAGGGCGCGCAGGCGCGGGGCGCGCGCGTGTCGATCCGCCGCCTGGTGCCCTGGTTCATCGTCGGCTTCATCGGGCTTGGCACGCTGCGCAGCATCGGTGTGCTGCCGGTCGCCCTGGCGGACATGCTCCGCGAGGGCAGCCGCTGGCTGACGGTGGCCGCGATGGCGGCGCTGGGGCTGAGCGTGGATGTGCGGACGCTGCGCACCGTGGGGCGGCCAGTGGCCACGGCGGTGCTGGCCTCGCTGGCGGTACTGATCCTGGTCAGCGTGGGGCTGATTGTGGGGCTGCACATCCGATAGCCGCACCGGATGGCGGGCCTGCGGTTTGCGGCTCCGCCAGCAGCTGCGCGGCCGCGCCGGTGGTTGCGCCGTAGGACATGCCGCCGGGGCGTGAAGAGGGGGGCTGCGCGGCATCGCCGCGCAGCCCCCCTTGCGATCTGCGCCCCCGCCGGGGGCGCTGCCGCCGCCTACCGGAAGACGATCGGCATTATGTAGCGGTAGATGCCGACCGTCGAGACGGTGGCGCTGGCCCCGCTGTTGACGACCCCGGACGGCATGCTGGCGGTGACCGAGTTGCTCCAGCTGGCCGGGTTGCTCAGGGTGCCGGTCACGCTGAAGGTGACCACACCATCCTTGGGCAGGCTGCCCAGGGTCTCATTCAAGTCGCCCGTGCCGCTGGCCGCGCCGCAGGTGCCGCCGCCCGTCGCGGCGCATGTC
>JBAXES010000578.1:0-3253 GCA_037140315.1 Chloroflexales bacterium | reverse complement strand
GGTGAGGGGCGTTGCCTAGCGATCCGCCAGCGTGTCGCTGCGGGCGCCGGGCTGGGCCGACTCAGGCCGGCTCAGCCGGCGCAGGGCCGGGATGACCACATCGAGCAGCAGGGCCAGCACAATGCTCAGCACCAGGCCGATGACCCCGGCGACTCCGCCCATGAGCACCAGCTGCCCTGTGGTGGACGACTTCGGCTCGATGTTCGCGCTGATGAAGCGCACCTCGATCTGCGGCGAGCTGCGGGCGACCTCCTGCTCGTCGCGCTTTTTCTGCAGCAGCATCAGCGTGTCGCGCGCGAGGTCGCGCTGCTGGGTGAGGCGAGTCTTCTGGGCGTCAAGCTGCTCGAAGGTGCTGTTCAGCGTGGCGAGCTGGTCGCTATAGCGCGTAAGGGTTGCCGCATCCTGGCCGGAGGACGCGGCCCCACCGCTGGCGATCGCGGCGGCGATCTCGGCCGCCTGTGCGCTCAGCTGGTCGCGGCGCTGGGCGAGCACGCTGATCATCTGGTCGAGGGTGGCGGTCAGCGCGCTGCTCGACCCCTGGGCCGAGGCGATGTCGCCCGCGCTCAGCTGGAACGCGGGGGCCGTGTCGCTGACCGTGCGCGCGCGCAGCAGCAGGGCCGCGAAGCCGTCGGCGAAGCCGCTGGTGGCCTGCGCGCCCGCCTGGTCGCGCAGGGTCTGCGCATCCTGCAGCAGCAGGTCGAGCTTGCCGATGCGGGTGAGGTAGTCGCTGTAGAGCTGCTGCTGGGCTTTGCGTGTGCCATCGAGCAAGTCGGTCATGCTGGCGATCTGGCCCTGCACCTTGACGATTTGCCCGTCCTTGAGCAGTGTCTCCAGGGCGGCCTGGGCGTCATTGTAGCGCTGCTGGGCTGCGGCGATATCGGCCGTCAGCAGATCGGCCTGGGTCTGGCTGCGGCTGTAGATATCGTCGACCACCTGTTCGTAGGCCTTGCCCCAGGCCTCGGCGATCTTCAGCGCCCTGGCGGGGTCGGCGTCGCTGACCGTGATCTGGAGCAGGTCGCTGGTCGATGTCACCTTCACCTGCTGTGACAGCGTATCGGCAGTGGTGTCCACCTCGCCTAACGTTGTAGCCACTTGCTCTACGACGAGGCGGCTGGTGACAAGGTTGATCAGCGCCTGGCGCGCGGCTGTCGGGTTGGAGACGTTGCTGCTGCCATAGGTTGTCTGGTAGCGCGGGTCGAGGGTGATCTGTGAGGTGGCGGGAATGACTAAGACGTCGGCGTTTGCTCGCTGACTCGGTTTGGCCAATGCGCTGCTTGCCACGCCGGCCAGCGCGAGCGCTAGTGTACAGATGATGATCATACGCCAGTGGCGCAGGACTGCGACCAGGTAGGGGCGCAGGTCGATCTCTTGCTCCATAGGAAAGGGGTCTCCACCGTGAATACGGGCGCGCAGACTCCGCCGGATTGTAGCAGACGGCTTGGTATGCGTCAATTGTCCTGCGGGCGCAGGGTTCGGCGCAGGGCAGCGCTGCCTGCCGCGATCATGATCAGGTATGCGTAGGCCAGCAGCGGGTAGAGCGGCGGCCAGCCCAGCAGCCCGGGCTTGCCGCGGGCCAGCGCCGAGATCGGCCAGAGCTGATCGGCCCAGCGGCGCTGGTAGATTGGGACGATGACGAGGCCCTGGCGTGGCGTAGGACTCCTGTCGATCACGAGCCCACCCTGCGACTGGGGGTTCGGGCGTACGGTGATGAAGGGGCCGGTGTTTGGCCGCAGCTTGGGGATGCCAAGGGTCAGTCTCAGGGTGGTGGTCGGCACGCGCGGGTCGCGGATGACGGTGATCGCGGGGAAGCGCAGGGTGAGCACGCCATCCCTGGCGGCGCTCGGGATCGCGTCGCCGATCACCAGGTCGAAGGGCGGGCCATCCGCGTAGCGCAGGTGGACGGAGATTTTCGTGTCGGGGCCGCCCGCTGCGGCCGGCCTGAGCCTGATCGCGAGTCCGGCCAGGTCGGGCTGGTTGATCACGAAGGTCTGCGCGACCGTCTTGATCCCGCCCAGGGTCAGCTCGATGTCCGTCGCCTCAGCGGGCGGGCTCGCGTCGGCGATGGTCGTGATGCTGCTGAGGGCGATGATCAGCAGCGCGCCGGCGATGGCGGCCAGCCAGGGCAGGTAGTGCCGTGCGATGGCGTTGGCGGCGCTAGTGGTCATATCGCTACACAGCGCCATAGTAGTAGCTGGTGAGGGTGCCGGCCCATACGATCAGATCGAATAGCACCCAGATCCCGAGCAACATGATCGGGCCGTAGGGCTTCCAGCGGTTAGGCAGCAGGCCCTGCCAGCCGAGCGCCATCAGCCAGATCACCGGGAGCATGGTGGTGAAAATATAGCGGCCCGTGGGGATGTATGGGTTGTCGGGGGGCGTTAGCGGGTAGAGTCGGGTCACCAGGCTTATGCAGCCGAGGGCGGCGATGATCAGGAAGAGCCAGATGCTGCGCCGCTGCCATAGCGGCAGCTGGCCGCGGTCGCGCCAGCCCTGGATGATCAGCCCGACCCCACATGCGATATAGATCGCGGCCATTGTCCAGTCTGCCCAGGTGCCGATGGCCACATTGCCCCAGCCGAAGCGCACCCAGAAGCTGGTGAAGCTGACGGTCAGGAGGCGCTGGTAGAGACCGCTGGCCCGCTCAGTGTCGCTGGCCGAGCGCAGCCAGCCGTCGAGATCAAGGCGCAGGTAGCTGCTGTCGATCTGGGCGAGCCAGGGCCGCAGGCCGAGCACCTGGGCTCCGTCGGCGGCGCGGGCGACCTCGAGGCCGGTGAGGGCGACGGCTAGGGCTGCGCCCGCGAGGGCCCCGGCCACCGCCCAGGCCCGCAGCGGCCTGCGGCGCCAGGCCCAGAGCAGCGCGATCAGGTAGGGCACCAGCAGCATGACCGCCGTGCGCTTAGCGCCGAGCCCGACCCCGAGGGCCAGCGTGGCGAGGGTCAGCGAGGCCGGGTGCGGGCCCTGGCACACGAGCAGCACGCAGCCGAGGATCAGGGCGACTGCGGCGAAGTTCACCAGCACATCGTTGTTCACCGCCGTCATTATGTCGGCGAAGCTTGGTGTGAGCATGAGTAGTAGGGGCATCGCCAGCTGGATGAGCGGCTCATCGGGGGCGACAACCAGCGCCACCCGCCAGGTCGCGGCGATCATGAGCACGTAGAGTAGCAGGCCGACCGTGCGTGCCGCATAGAGCTGCAGGTCGATGGGCTGGCCGGCGACGAGATGCAGGGCCTGGGCGACGAGAGCGTAGTAGAGG
>JBAXES010000577.1:0-3259 GCA_037140315.1 Chloroflexales bacterium | reverse complement strand
CCCCGTCGTGCCCACGCCGAGCGGCACGAGCGTCGCGGTCAGCACCGGGATCTCCTGCTGCTTGAAGCTGATGTACCCCGCCGCATCATCCACAAGGACGTTCAGCAGCCAGTCGAGACTGACGGCACCGGCAAGCAGGCCGGCCCCGAGCAATGTCACGAAGCGGAGACGAAGAATACGCATGGCCTGCTCCTATTCCGGTTGCACCACCGCCTTCGTGGTGCCACTACGACCAAAGCCTGATCAGCTGGGAGGGCCGGGAGCCGCGTTGTCGATGGCTTGTGCAATCAGAAGCGCGCAAAGGCAAGAACCGCCAGGATTGTCCGAATGATGTGGAGGGTCCACCAGCGCGCACGCACATCAACCCATTCGGTCGGTAGGTTCTCCACAGTCCAGCTGTTTGCGAGCCGATTAAGTGGCTCAAATTGGGTGACCGTCAGGACGATGGTGGCGATGGTGAGCAGCAGGGCGACGACGCTCAGGATGAAGATGCGTTGCCCGCGCCGGTCAAGAAAGGATAGGATGCATGTCAGCACCAGAAAGGCAAGGGTAGTGAGGAGCAGCACGGGCATCGCACGACCGTAATCGGCGTTAAGTGCCTGCCAATAGGGCAGGTATGCAGATCCAGGGAGCAGCATGACTGATGGAGCAAGCACGCCGAAGAGGACACCACCAGCGTATAGGCCAAGCAGCAGAACTGCGGCGGTACGGGCGATCTGTAGAAGCAGCGACGTACGCATGAGGCACATCCCATTCGCTCGATACCGCAGCTTCAAAGCGCTTGCTCGTCTGCCGCTCCATGACGAACCGTGCTCACACGATGGCCGCCGTTCGCCGAACCGCCGCACGCTCGCGCACCGTCAGGCCCATCAGCAGCTGGAACAGGCCGTAGGCGCCGGGGAGCAGGAGGAAGAGCGGGCTGCCGCTCGGGATGATGAAGAAGGGTAGCTGGATCGCCGGCATGCTGACAAACCAGAGACCCGCCAGCAGAAAGAGCCATTTGTGCCAGCCGCGCAGGCTCCCCTGCTGTTGGATGGTCGCAAACCAGGCCAGAAACCCGAGCGAGAGTTGAATCACCGCAAGGAGCGTCTTAGCGGCGGGCAACCGTGGTGGCGAGCCACTCGTATTTGTCCCCTGGAGATTGGCGCTTGCTCGCGCACCGCGTGGCCCGAGCGTAGCATGTGCTGGTGCTACGACGGTAGATCGATTGTCTCTTGCTTTGCCTACCGGTTAAAGAGATTATGCGCCGTGCTTCAACGTACGGTTTCCTGGATAGTGATCACGCCCGTCCCGGAGACGAGCCGTCCACGCGCCTTGCCAATGATCGCGTTCGCCGAAGCAATGGTCAGGGTGTATCGCAAGCCCGTCGACGTCGCACGAGCAGCTGCGTTACCGTTCGCGGGAGGCGTGGAAGGCAAAGCCCTCCACAAGGACATGGCATATGCTCCTTTTTGTGTCCTAACTGCGGGTCAGTGCTTCTTAGCACTGGCTATATTGCTTGAATGAAGGGAGTGTAGCAGAGGGGTGCCTACAAACTGCCTACACGCGCAGCGCCTCGGCGATGGCGTCGACGAGCGAGAGCGTGGTACCCTCAGCGTAGGCAGCCTCAAAGGCGGTCGCGCCCAGCGTGGCGCGGGCGAGGGTCTGGTAGTGGGCGATCTCCATCTGGTCGGTCGGCCAGACCGGCGTACCTTCGGCGGCATGGACTGTGGCGGCCACCGCCCAGAGCCGCACGGCCAGCACGGTGGCGGGGACGGTGCGGGCGGTGGCCGCGACCGCCGCCAGCCCGGCGAGGGCCTCGGCCTGGCCACGCAGATGCCCATTGGCCTGCGACTCCACCAGACTCTCGCTGAAGCGGGCGTGCGCCAGGGCGGTGTTAAGGGCGTGGAGCGCCAGGTAGCCGAGGTTGTGGCTCAGTCGCGCCAGCTCCGCGCGGCTGTCAAGGTCGCGGGAGAGCCGCAGGCTTGCCGCGTAGGATGTGGCGGCGGCGGTATCATCGCCCATGAGGCGCGCCATCTCGCCGAGCATGGCCAGGGTCTGCGCCTCGAGCATATGATCGTTCAGCTTGCGCGCTTCAGCCAGGGCGCGCTCGTACTGTGTGCGCGCCATCGCCGTGTCGCCCCGCATCATCGCGATCAGCCCAAGCTCGGTCAGCACCTGGGCCTGGTGCCAGGTGTCGCCCAACGCCTGGAACAGCTGCTGGGCGTGGAGCAAGTGCGCGTGAGCGACCTCGACATGCCCGTAGCGCTGGAGCAGGGCCCGGCCCAGGCTATAGCTCATCGACGCGACAAACCAGGGATCGCTGATCAGCGGGACACGCGCGATCAGATCGGCTTGCAAGCGCTGCTCGCTGGAGCGGTTCCCCTGCATATTGCTGGCCTGGAGCAAGCGACGGAGCGACTCGACCAGTCCCTGCCGCGCTTCGTGCTCGTGCGCGGGATCAGTCTCCAGGGCATGCCACAGGCGCACGCTCGTTTCGGAGTGGGCCTGCGCCGCCGCGAGATCGCCGTGGTCGAGGGCGAGCAGTCCGGCGGCGGTGTGCGCCCGCGCCAGTAGGAGCGGCGGGATCGAACCCGCGTGCGCGGGCGCGGCGGCGAGCGCACGCGCGATCCAGCTGCGGCCCTCGACCATATGGCCACGGACATGCCAGAACCAGTGCAGCGCCCCGGCCAGGCGCAGGGCGTCCGCCACCTCCCCGGCCTCCAGCAGCCAGGCCAGCGCGACGCGCAGGTTGGCCTGCTCTGCGTCCAGCCGGTCGAACCAGGCGATCTGCGCCGGCCCGTGCAGCGCTGGCGCGGCCGACTCCGCGAGCGCGCGATAGTGCTGGGCGTGCGCCTGCTGGGCGGCGCGGGCCTCGCCGCACTCGGCCAGCCGCTCCAGCGCGTACTCGCGGATCGTCTCCAGCATCGTGAAGCGCGACTCACGATCGGCATCGTCGCCGCGCTGCACCAGATGCTGATCAAGCAGCGCGTGTAGCCCATCAAGCGCGCTTGTCGCCAGGGGGCCGACGGCGTCGGACACTGCCTCAGCCGCCTCCAGATCCCAGCTGCCCGCGAAGACCGCCAGCCGCCCAAAGAGCGCCTGTTCGCTCAGGTCGAGCAGACGGTAGCTCCAGTCGATCGTCGCCCGCAGGGTGCGCTGGCGCTCGGGCAGATCGCGCGGGCCACCGATCAGCAGGGTCAGCCGGCGATCAAGTCGGGCCAGCAGCATACGCGGTGAGAGCAGCGCCGCCCGCGCCGCCGCCAGCTCAAGCGCCCGC
>JBAXES010000576.1:0-3260 GCA_037140315.1 Chloroflexales bacterium | reverse complement strand
GTTTAAGTGCGCCACCACCCGCGAGCTAGAGACGCTCTGCGCCCTCGGCGCGCCCGACGTGCTGCTGGCCTTCCCCGTCGTCGGGGCCAACGCGCGCCGGGTGATCGCCCTCGCCGCCGCCCACCCGGCCACGCGGGTGTCCGCCCTCGTCGAGGACCCCGCGCAGATCGCCCAGTGGCGCGGCTCCCCGGTGGCGGTCTTCATCGACCTGAACCCCGGCATGGACCGCACCGGCGTGGGCGCCGACGCCGGCGCGGTGCAGGCCCTGGCCAGGGCCATCCTCGACGCCGGCCTGAGCCTGGCCGGGCTGCACTGGTACGACGGCCAGATCGGCGGCGCCCCCCACGAGGAGCGCGAGTCCATCGCCCACCGCGGCTATGACCGGCTGCTGCAGATCGTGGCCGCCCTGGCGCGCGCGGGCGTGGCCGTGCCCGAGGTGATCACCTCGGGCACACCGGCTATGACCCACGCCCTCAGCCACCCCGGCCTTGTCGACGCCGGCTTCACCCACCGCATCTCGCCGGGGACGCCCGTGTACGGCGACCTCAGCTCCCTGGCCGATCTGCCGGCCGAGTGGGGCTACCGCCCGGCCGCCCTCGTGCTTGCCGCCGTGGTCAGCCGCCCGCGCCCTGGCCGCGCCACCTGCGACGCCGGCAACAAGTCGGTGGGAGCCGATGCGGGCGTGCCCACCTGCGCGGTGATCGGCCACCCGGACTGGGTGCCGGCGCGGCCGAGCGAGGAGCACCTGCCGATCGACCTGCCGCCGCGGGCGGCCCCGCCGGCCCTCGGCGCGCAGCTCTACCTGCTGCCGCGCCACATCTGCCCGACGATCAACAACTTCGACGCGGCGGTGATCGTGGCGGGCGGGCGCGCCCTGCGCATGGAGCCGGTGACCGCGCGCGGCCACGAGCCGGGGGAGATCTAGCTGGCTCACCAGGTTGGGGTTGAGGCTCAGTGCCTCAGTGACGTGGAAACGGCTGCCTTTCGGCAGCCGTTGGGGGTGTCTATGGAGAGCGACAGTGGGGAGTTACGAGGGCCAGCCCCGGCGTGTCTGTCACTACCGCCGCCTAGAGCTATGTGAATAGTATAACAAGCCGATCACCGCCACGCCATCGGCCAAAAGGCGGATCTCCGCAGCGGGCCGGGGGTGTGGTACAATGCAGACAGCGTCTATTTCCGCCCATACGTTCGCTCGCTCCACTTATGCTGCTTGAGCTCCAGATCCGCGACTTCGCGATCATTGATCGGCTGCATCTGCGCCTGGAGGAGGGGTTCAACGTCCTCACCGGTGAGACGGGCGCCGGCAAGTCGATCATTATCGACGCCCTGGGCACCCTGCGTGGCGAGAAGGCCGATGTCACCTTCGTGCGGGCCGGCTGCGGTCGCGCGCGCATCGAGGGCATCTTCAGCCTTGAGGACAGCGCCCCGGTGCTGCCGCTGCTGCAGGAGTACGGCCTGTACGACGAGGACGACGGCCAGGTGATCCTGGCGCGCGAGATCAGCGCCGAGAGCGGGCGCAGCGTGGCCCGCATCAACGGGCGGGCCGTCTCCACCAGCGTGCTGCGCGAGGTGGGCGGTCGCCTGATCGACATCCACGGCCAGCACGAGGGCCTCTCGCTGTTTAACCCGCGCACCCACCTGGAGATGCTCGACCGCTTCGGCGAGCTGGGCCCCCTGCGCGAGCAGGTGGCCGAGCTGGTCGCCCAGCTGCGCCGCACCCGCGACGACCTGGCCGAGCTGCGCCGCAGCGAGTCGCGCCGCAAGGAGCGGCTGGATGAGCTGCGCTTCCTGACCGAGGATGTCGCGGCGGCCAAGCTGCGCCCCGGCGAGGAGGAGGACCTGCTGCGCGAGCGCGCGGTGGTGACGAACGCGGCCCGGATCACCGGCCTAGCCAACGACGCCTACGCCGCGCTCTACGAGGGCCGCGACGGCGGGCGGGCCACGGGCCGCCCCGTGCTTGAGGCCATGGCCCAGATCGCCGGGGCCCTCGATGAGCTGGCCCGCCTCGACCCGAGCGTGGCCCACCTCTCCGCCCAGGCCAGCGACCTGCACTACCAGGCCGAGGACCTGGCCGCCTCGCTGCGCACCTACCGCCTCAGCCTCGACTTTGAGGCTGACCGGATCGACCAGATCGAGGATCGGCTGACAGTGCTGCGCGAGCTCCAGCGCAAGTATGCCGGCGACATCGCCCAGCTGATCGAGCGCGCCGACCGCGCCGAGGCCGAGATCGAGCGGCTCACCAACAGCTCCGAGCACATCGCCGCCCTTGAGCGGCAGGAGTCCCAGCAGCTGGGCGAGCTGGCCCGCGTCGCCCTGGCCCTCTCCGACCGTCGCCGCGCCGTCGGCGACCAGCTCGCCCAGCTGATCGAGGGCGCCATGGGCGACCTGGCCATGCCCAACATCCGCTTCAGCGTGCGCATGGAGCGCGCCGAGGAGCAGGCCGGCGTGCCCGTCCCCGGCGCGGCCCCCGTCGCCTTCGATAAGACCGGCATCGACCGGGTGGAGTTTATGATCTCGCCCAACCCCGGCGAGCCGCTCAAGCCCCTGGCCCGCGTCGCCTCCGGCGGCGAGAGCGCCCGCCTGCTCCTCGCCCTCAAGTCGATCCTCTCGCGGGTCGATGAGGTGCCCACACTGATCTTCGACGAGATCGACGTGGGCGTGGGCGGGCGCGCCGGCCAGGTGGTCGGCCAGAAGCTCTGGGCGATCACCGCGAGCCACCAGGTGATCTGCATCACCCACCTGCCCCAGGTGGCCGCCTTCGCCGACTCCCACTACCATATCAGCAAAGAGTTCAGCAGCGACCGCACCCGCACCGCCGTGCGCCTGCTCGACGATGAGCAGCGCGTCGATGAGCTGGCCGCCATGCTCGACGGCACGCCCAGCGAGCACAGCCGGGCCAACGCCCGCGAGATCATCGGCCGCGCCGACGGCTGGAAGCTTCAGCAGCGCGACCCGCAGCTGGCCCTGTAGCAGCGGGCGGTGCCGCCCCGGATCCGTATCATCACAGCTGCGGCGCGGCGCGGCCGCGCCGCAGCTGTGATGAGTATGACGCCCTCACTGCGCTACCTATGCAACGAGAGACAACGATCAGCCGCTGGTGTGAGCGGATCATCGAGGCCTGCTGGGTGCTCGCCCTCACCCTCGTGCCGATCTACTTCAACCTCTTCACCGCGCGTCACTTCGAGCCCGATAAGGCCACCACCCTGCGCTCGCTGGTGCTGATCGCCGCCGCCATGGGCCTCATCCGCGCGATCGAGGCC
>JBAXES010000575.1:0-3262 GCA_037140315.1 Chloroflexales bacterium | reverse complement strand
CACCAGAACGATGAAGAGCAGGCTGGTGACGGCCCCCAGCAGCAGGAGCAGGGCCAGGTTGAAGAGCAGCTTGCCGAGGTAGACGGCAATCGGCGGGGCGGCCAGGCGCAGGGCGGCCATGGTGCGCGTCTCCTCCTCGTAGACAAACCCACGCGAGAGGCCGTTCAGCGCGGCGAAGAGCAGGGCGATCCAGAGCAGGGCCGACTGGATGAGCAGGTATTCGTCACTACGCCGCAGGCCGATAAAACCCACGCCCAGGCTCACAGCCACCGCTGCGCTGGCGGCGAAGAGTACCAGGGCGTTCAGCGCGTAGCGCGTGCGCAGCTCGCTGCGCAGATCCTTGATGAAGATCGCCCAGGCCGCAGCCAGCAGATCACGCAGGCCGACCGGGCCTATTGTGGCGAGGCGACGTTCGATCTTGTGTGGCTCAGGTTGTGCTTGCATAGTACGCCTAACGCCCAAGCTCAAGCAGGAGATCGGCATAACGCAACTCACGCGGGTCATTTGTGGCCACTACCACAATGCCATCCCGGCGCTGGCGAGCGATCACCTGATCCACGACCTCGGCGCCACGCACGTCGAGCGTCACTGTCGGCTCGTCGAGCAGAAGCACCGGAGGACGGTGGATCAGCGCGTAGGCGTAGCGCAGGCGCTGGGCCATGCCCGAAGAGTAGGCGGATAGGCGGTCGTCGCCGCGCCCACCCAGGCCAAGCTGCTCCAGCAGCGCGTCGATCTCGGCGTCGCTCAGGCGCAGGCGGCGCACCTCGGCGAAGAAGCGCAGGTTCTCGCGGGCCGTCAGCTCGCGGTAGAGCGCTAGGTCCGGGGCGACCCAGCCGATCAGCGGGCCGGCCTCGCGCGGAAGCCAGCCCCTGCCCGCGTAATCATACACGACATCGCCCGCCGTAGCCTGCTGGAGCCCGGCGAGCAGCCGCAGGAAGGTGCTCTTCCCGCTGCCGTTGGCACCGCTCACCACCAGCACCTCGCCCTGGCTGATTTCCAGGCTCACCCCGGAGAAGACAGTGCGCGCGCCGTAGCTGGCGGCAAGATCGTGAGCTATCAGGCGAATCTCCATCGCCGGGGATTGTACCACAGTGAGGGAACAGGGAACAGGGAACAGGGAACAGCGCAGACAAACAAAAAACCGAGGGCTGTTCCCCGGCCTGTTGCTTGTTGCCTATTCCCTGTTGCCTAGCCTATGGCACCGGCTGGCGCTCGCGTGCGACGAGGCTCGGCATCACGCCGCCGGTAGAGTCCTGGGCCTTGAGAAAGCGCAGCAGCACATCGTTATAGCGTGTCGCCTCGTCGAGGAAGGGGAAGTGGCGGCTACGCGGCATCAGCACCACCTCGGCCAAGGGCACATTCTCGAACAGGCCTGCCTGGTTAGGGTTAACGATATCGTCGCGACCGCCGTGGACGATCAGGGCGGGCACCTTGAGCCGGCCGAGATCGGGGCGCAGATCGGTGCGCCACATCGAGCTGACGGCCCGACGCAGCGAGAGGGCGCTCGACTTAACGCTGTCATCGATCATCTCGCCAATCGCCGGATCGTTCGTCTCGCCTAGAAAGAAGCGGAAGAGCCGGCGGCGCACCCAGGGCATGCGGGCGAAGGCGTCGGCGAAGAGCGGGCGGTCGGTGAGCTTCAGCAGCCACGAGAGCGAGTCGCCGTCGATTGGCGCGCCGACGGTGGCGACGCGCTGGATGCGGTCGGGATAGGAGATCGCCGTCTTGAGGGCGACCATGCCGCCCATTGAGTGGCCGACGAGCAGGACCCGATCAATCCCGAGGGCGTCGAGGAAGCGGATCACCTGGTCAGAGTAGTTCTGGATGCTCTCCTGGGTCAGCTTGCGACGCGAGTCGCCGAAGCCCCAGAAGTCGAAGGAGTAGGTGCGAAAGTGCTCGGCCACAACCTCCATCGTCGGGAACCAGTAGCGCCAGCTACCGAGCCAGCCGTGCAGAAAGAGCACGGGGCGACCGCGCCCGAGAACCTCGTAGTGTACAGCCTGGTTATCGATAACAACGATGCTCATAGGGTCACGCCGATGCTTGAGCGAGAGATGTGGGACTCCCTTATGTCCCATGATAACGTAAGTATATACTGATTTTGTCTATGTGGGGTGCGCTGGGGCAATTGCCCATGTGCCGGCGCTAGCCGCGAAGCTAGTCCGCGCCGCCGCTGGCGCGCAGAGAGGAGATATTCGACTCGCGCTCGTGGAGCGAGCGGCGCAGCCGCCACTGGAGGGTGGCGATATCCTCGGAGATCCCGCGCAGCTGGGACATCTCCTGCTCAAGCTCATCGAGCAGGGCGCGGGCGTGCATGCCGACGTGGGCGTTGCCGCGCTCGACCGAGATCTGGCCGACGCGATCCTGGATCGCCGAGAGCAGGCTCATGAGATAGGCCCACGACTCGCTATCCTGGGCGCTGGCGCTGCGCTGGGCCTTCCCGCGGGTATCGAGCCAGCCCTGGATCTGCGACTGCATCGAGGTAATCCGCTCTTCGATCTGGCGCAGGGCGGCCTGAGCGGCGGGCGGGGGGGCCGGGGAGCCATGCGCGGCCCCAGACCGCTGGGTATTATCGGCGATCTGCTCAAGCTGCTCCTGCAGGTTGGCGATCGACGAACCCAGCTGCGACTGGCGCATCGTGACGGCCTCTTGCTCATTGAGCATATCGAGCAGCATATCGCGCAGCTTGGCCGCCTCCTGCTCGCTGCGCTGCGCCTGCTGATGCAGCAGGTGGGGCACGAACCAGAGCAGCAGCGCAAGCAGGGTGATCACGGCAATGCCGAGGGCGACAAAGAGTGCGGTCATAGGTTTCTCCTCCTAACTACAGCCTAGTATAGGAAAGAGACGAGCGCGCGGCTATGTCCGCGGATGACAGGTGGATTACGTTGGGATGATCGCGTGGAGAACCCGGTCGCGGCCAGCGAGATCCTGGGCGATATGCACCTCGGCGGCGGGGAATGCGGCCCGCGCCAGGGCGGCCACCAGCTCGCCCTGCCAGGCGCCGATCTCGCAGAGCAGCGCGCCGCCGGGCCGCAGCTTCGCCGGCGCGTCGGCGAGCAGCCGCCGGTAGAGGTCGGTGCCGTCGGGGCCGCCCTCCAGGGCCAGGTGTGGCTCGTAGTCGAGCACGTTCGACGCCACCTCGGCCAGGATCGTGTAGGGCGGGTTGCTGACGATCATGTCGACCGGCGCATCCAGCGGCCCGAGCAGATCGCCCAGGAGCAGGCGCACCCGCCCGGCGAGGCCGTGGCGGGCCACGTTGGCC
>JBAXES010000574.1:0-3265 GCA_037140315.1 Chloroflexales bacterium | reverse complement strand
GCCGGCCAGCCAATGTGGTCACAAATTGCCTCTTGACATTTCACCACAGGTCTGTAGGTTCTGGTGAGGTAGGGGCGGCTCACCGACCGCCCCTACCTCGCCCCGCTTCCATCGCCCGTTATTGGGCTCCAAGGACGCGCCGGAGCGCCGGCAGCGCCACGATAATCGCCTGGGCCTCTTCCTCGCTCAGGGAGGAGAGGAGCGGCATGATCTGCTGGAGCGCTCGCTCGCGTGACAGGGCGAAGGCGTTTCTCCCGCGGTCGGTTACCTCTAGAAGGTGTTGGCGTCGGTCGTGCGGGTGGGGCGCGCGCAGCACCCACCCGCGCTCCACCATATCGTTCACTAGCATACATAGGGCCTGTGGGCTCACGTGCTGGTGTCGCGCGATCATGCTCAGCGTCTGTGGCCCCCCGTCTAGCTCGCCCAGCAGCCGCAGCTGCGCCGCGCTTGCGGCGTCGCCGACCTCGCGGCGCACCTCGGCGGCGATGATCCGGTTCAGCTGCGGCAGGACGGCCAGGAGATCCTGGGCGATTGGTTCGAGTGATCGACGAATCATGGTATCCTGTAAGTACGTTGATATTCAAGATACTTGAATACTTCACAGTTGTCAAGGGCCTGTCGATGGATTGCAAGGAGTAGCCTGATGCGTGAGCTCTTATCGGACGCGGCCGGGCGGGCCAGCCGCTATCTCGATCTGCTGGGTGATCGCCCGGTGGCTCCGCCGCCGGCGGCCCTGGGGGGGCTGGCCGAGCTGGGCGGCCCGCTGCCCAGTGGCCCGAGCGACCCCGCCGCCGTGCTGCGCCTGCTCGACGAGGCCGCCAGCCCGGCCACCGTGGCCAGCGCCGCCGGGCGCTACTTCGGCTTCGTCACCGGCGGCACGCTCCCGGCGGCCCTCGCCGCCAGCTGGCTGGCCACCGCCTGGGACCAGAACGTCGCCCTGAGCGCTATGTCGCCGGCCGCGACCCGGCTGGAGGAGGTCGCCCTGGGCTGGCTGATCGACCTGTTCGGCCTGCCGGCGGCCTGCGCCGGGGCCTTTGTGACCGGGGCCACTGCGGCGAACTTCACCGCCCTGGCCGTCGCCCGCCGGGCGCTGCTCCTGCGCCGGGGATGGGATGCCGATGAGCAGGGCCTGTTCGGCGCGCCAGCGCTGCGGGTGGTGGTTGGCGATGAGGTCCACGCCAGTGTGGTGAAGGCCCTGGGCATGCTCGGCCTTGGCCGCGCCCGCGTCACCCGCGTGCCCGCCGATGGCCAAGGGCGCATGCGCGCCGACGCGCTGCCGGAGCTTGACGACCTGACGGTCATCTGCGCGCAGGCCGGCAACGTCAACAGCGGCGCCTTCGACCCGCTCGCCGCGATCTGCGCGCGCGCCCGTGAGGCCGGGGCCTGGGTGCATGTGGACGGGGCCTTCGGGCTGTGGGCCGCAGCTAGCCCGGCCTACGCGCACCTCATCGATGGCGTCGCCGCCGCCGACTCTTGGGCCACCGACGGGCACAAGTACCTGAACACGCCCTATGACAGCGGCGTGGTGATCTGCCGGCACCCCGAGGCTATGCGCGGCGCGATGATGGTGGGCGCAGCCTACCTACAGGACGACGGGCGGCGCGAGCCGAGCCACTACGGCCCAGAGTTCTCGCGGCGCGCCCGCGGCGTCGAGGTCTGGGCGGCCCTGCGCTCGCTGGGACGCGCCGGCCTGGCCGATCTGGTTGAGCGAACCTGCCGCCACGCCCGGCGCTTCGCCGGGGCTATGGCAGATGCCGGCTACACGGTGCTCAACGATGTGGTGCTGAACCAGGTGCTCGTGTCCTTCGGCGACGACGAGGCAACCCGGCGCACCATGGCCGCCGTGCAGGCCGAGGGCACCTGCTGGTGCGGCGGCAGCGTCTGGCATGGCCGCGCCGCCATGCGGGTCAGCGTCTCGTCGTGGGCCACCACCGATGATGACATCGAGCGCAGCATCGCGGCCATCCTGCGCTGCGCGTCAGCCCCGCTGTAGCCGTGAGGGCGCCGCGGCGCCGCGCTGCTGCGCCCTCACGGGGTAGAAGACCTCGATGCTAGTAGAGGCCCTGGAGATCAGGGCTGCGACGCAGACGGACGAGGATGGCGCGCTTGAGCGCGTAGACCTCGGCCACGTCGGCGAAGATGTCGCTGCGCTGGGCGAAAATGTCGCTGGGCTTCATGCCGAGCAGGAAGGAGCAGCGCACGATCACGCGCTCGGACTCGCTCAGGAGCAGGCCGTCCACCAGCTGCCAGAACTCGGTGCGGCTGACCCGCTCGGTGGCCTCCTCGTCGGCGTGCGAGAGCTTCTGGGTGTTCCAGTTGACGCACTCCTCGGGCAGCAGGTCGGCGTAGGATTGGGCGCGGGCGCTGTCGATCACCACGCAGTTGGCGCAGCGCCGCAGGTAGTTCAGCAGCGTGGCCAGATTCGGGAAGGAGCTGAAGCGCTCGGCCGGGATGGCCCTCCAGAAGCGGGTGAAGGCCGCGCTCACGAAGAAGTCGCTGGTCTCGCCGCTCACCGTGAAGGCGCCGGTGCGGCGCACCCAATGGTCGACGAGCTGGAAGTAGTGCTGGTACAGGTGCTCCCAGGCGTCCTCGTTGCGCTCTACGAGGGCCCGCCGGAAGAGCTCGTAGGCGAAGCGCGGGTCGTAGTCCTGGTGGCTGTAGAAGAGCCGGCTCTCGGCGGCGCAGCTGCGCATCAGGGCGTCGAGGTCCATCCTGCTGAGGTCGCCGCTGATGCTCGGGCGGGCAATGCTCGGCTGGGCCGTGGGCTGGGCGCTGCTCATCATCTGCGTCATCGCGGGCCTCCTGCTGGTGCTGTCTCGGCTACTGCGTTCGCTGAGCACAGCGTACCCTGCCGCGAGGGGGTTTTAGAGGCCGGGAACCTTCCGAACAGCTGACGAAATGAGGAGGTGCGGGCCGCAGCCCGCGCCTCCTCATTTCTGCTATGATGAACGCGGATGGCGAGAGGGTATGTGTTATCTTGGCGGTATCGTCGGGGCGCAGCAGCGCCGCGCTGCTGCGCCCTTACATCCTATACTAGGTGCAATACCTTTCAAATAAGGAATCTGCCGCCGCTCAGCCCTCACCCCCCAGCCCCCTCTCCCGTTCAGGGAGAGGGGGGGTGTTCCTCATCAGAAAGCGATATACTCCCCTCTCCCCTTGAGGGAGAGGGGCTGGGGGTGAGGGGGCAAGGTCGGCACGGGATCGGCTTATTTGAAAGGTATTGATACTAGGTGAGAGCGTGCTATGCGGATTGGCTTATTTGGGG
>JBAXES010000573.1:0-3265 GCA_037140315.1 Chloroflexales bacterium | reverse complement strand
TAATTGAGAACTCTTTCACAAACATTTTACCATAGAGGGCAAAAAAATGTCAACTGTTCGCCATTGCGCAAAGGTGAGCAGTTGATGCTTCTATGGTCAACCGGCTGGAAAGCGCCCGGAGTATACCATAGCTCATTGTGATGAGCAAACACGCTATGCGTCCGAGAGATTATCACGCAGCTCACGGATCGCCCGCCTGGCACTTACCCAGACGGTGCCGATCTTCGAGCCGGCGATCTTCTTGTTGAAGACGAGCACAAGCAAAAAGCGCTGCATAACATCAAAGCAATAGAGATCGTGATTCAGGCCATCGTGGATGTACACCGTAAGCGCGTCCTCCTCACGCAGCTGGCGGGAGACCTCGCCGGCGGTGGAGAAGCTCGTGGAGAGCAGCGGCAGCACGATCATCATGGGCAAATTATCGGCCGTGCCGACATCGACGAGCACCATGCCCGCGCGGTCGGTGAGCATCACGCTCTGGGCCCCGAGCTCCTGAGAGAGCTGGCTCATGATCTTGCGGACGGCGCTGATGTTCTCTGCCGTGACGATCATCGTGCCGGAGCTGCGCCTGCCCGGCACATCGGTCAGCGGCTTAGGCTTGGGCTCGGGCTTGCGCTCAACAGCGGCCTTTGTGCGCGACGCGAGGCCGCGACGCGGCGGGGTTGGCGCTGCCGCTGCGGCCTGCTCACGCTCGCGCGCCGAGGGCAGCACCACGCGGGCCGGGGTGAAGTCGCGCCGCTCCGGCTTCGGCTCATCGACAGGGCCGCTCGGCCGCGCCGCAGGCGGGGCGGCCGAGACCGTGCGCAGGCCGACCCGGCGTGGCTTCGCCTCTGGCGCGGGCTCCGGCTCTGGCGCGGGCTCCGGCACCGCTGCGGCGGCGGCGGCGGCAGCCTCACGCGCGGCGTGAAGCGCCGACTGGATCACCACATGGAGGTTATCAGCCGCGCTCGGCCCGTGTAGGAACTGATACACGCCAAGAGCCGCGGCCTGCTTACGGGCGGCCTCGTTCGTGCTATCGCTGTACAGCAGCACCTTCGTCTGGATCTCAAAGTTCGGGACGATCTCTGCCAGCTCCAGGCCGGTCATCCCAGGCAGGTCAACCTCAGCAATCACGACATCCGGCGGGTTCATCCGCATCTCCCAGAGGGCGTCATTCGCCGACTCGAAGATCTGCGCGCTCACCGCATCGCCCAGGGCGGCCGGCAGGTCGCGCAAGGTTTTATTTTCGGCTGTCACAACCATGAGGCGATAGGTCATCGTAGATCTCGCTTCTCAGCGTGGGGAAGCCCTCGCCCCCGCCGTATACGAGCGTATGCAACACACTACTGGCCCCTAGTATACTCTATTCATCGTCACACCGATGCAGAGCAGGGCAGGGCAAAGCTGAAGATGCTGCCGCGGCCCTCGGCGCTCTCGACCCAAATAATGCCGCCCTGGAGCACGGCCAGATCAGCGACGAGCGAGAGCCCGAGGCCGACGCCGCCCTGGCTACGGGTGAGCGATCCGGCCACCTGGTAGAAGCGCTCAAAGATCCGCAGCTGCTGCTCGCGGCTGAGCCCCGGCCCAGGGTCAGCCACGCGAATCACCGCCCAGTCGGTCGCCGCAAGCGAGCCAAGGCTGCGGATCGTCTGGTTCGACACCGCCGCGGCGGCCGCCGCGAGGATCTGCGCGTGCAGCCAGCGCACAAGCCCGACTCGTATCGTCGAGCCCTCGGGGCTAAATTTGATCGCGTTGTCGATCAGGTTGCCCAGGACCAGCAGCACCTTCTCGCGGTCTGCGGGGAGCGTGAGCGCCGTATCCTGAAACACGAGCTCGATCTGCTGCCGCCGCTGCTCGGCCGTCGGGGCGAGGCGCTCGACCGACTGCCGGACGAGATCCGCCAGCGGCCAGGGCTCCAAGCTGAGGGTGGCCTGGTTCATCTCGTAGTGGCGCAGGCGCACCATTGTATCGACAATCGCCTTAATCTGCTCGGCGCTATCGAGGGCGCGCTGGGCGAACTCGCGCTGCTCGCCGTCTCCGCGATCGCGCACCATCTTGGTGTAGCCCAGCACAATCGAGAGCGGGCTGCGCAGCTCGTGGGAGGCAATAGCGAGGAACTCGCTCTTGAGGCGATCAAGCTCGCGGAGCGCGTGGTAGGCCGCCTGCAGCTCGCCGTAGAGCTGGGCGTTACGCAGCGCTGTGCCGGCCTGGTTCGCCAGGAGGGTGAGGGTGTCCTGCACGCTTGGTGCGAGCAGGTCAGGCTGCTCACTACAGAGCAGCAGGGCGGCCACCGCCTGGCCCTGAGCCCGCAGAGGCACCGTCACGCCGGCGGGGATGGTGTGGCCCTCAGCCCGAGCGAGCGGCTCGCCGGCGGCGTGCGCCTGCGGGCCGGCGGCGTGCAGCGCAGCGAGGGCGACGGCATAGCCGGCGGGCAGCAGGGCGGCCCCGTGTGGCGCGGCGATCACCCGCAGGGGCTGGCCATCTGCGCCGGCGATCAGCAGGAAGGCCGCATCGCAGGCCACGTGATCGCCGGCGCGCTCGATGATCACGCGACAGAGCTGATCGAGGTCGAGGATGGTGTTGATCGCCTCGCTGCTGAGCAGGATCTTCTCCAGCGCGCGCAGCCGCACCTGCTCCTGGAGGAGCTGGCGCTTGTGCAGGGCCTGATCGACTGCAGCGCACAGCTCATCGAGCTCGAAGGGCTTGGTCAGAAAATCGGCGACCCCGCGGCGAGCGGTCTGGCGCACGGCGTCCAGGGTCGCGTGGCCGGTCATGATAATAATAGCGATCGCCGGGTCGGCCTCGCGCGCGATCTGGGCGAGCTCCAGGCCGCTGAGCCCAGGCATCCGGATGTCGGCGAGGAGCAGGTCGATCGGCTGCGGGCCGCGCAGGGCCTCAAGGGCGCCCGCCACCTCGGTGACGGCGGTGACGGCGTAGCCCGCCTGGCTCAGGGCGCGGGCGCAGAAGGAGCAGGTGGTCTGATCGTCATCGACGACGAGGATCCGGGCGGGGCAGACGCCGACGTTGGCGAGGTGGGATGCGAGCGGTGGTTCCAGGCTCATCTCAGGAGAGCACCTCGACGCATGTGCGCGGAAGCCAGAGGGCCACCCCATCGTCGCCGACCACCTCGACGGCGGCGACGACCGCGCGGGACGCGACCCGGCGCGGCGCGCTGGAGATAGTGCGCACCTGCGCGATCTGCCCGAGGTGGTCGCTATCGAGCAGGCGGACGCTGGCGCCGGGGCGCAGGGGCGGGCGCGGCGGCTCCACCTGCGCGCTGCTGCTG
>JBAXES010000572.1:0-3278 GCA_037140315.1 Chloroflexales bacterium | reverse complement strand
ATGACTCGCTTGATGCTGCGACGGCTCGCAGCCTGACCCTTTTCAGACAGCTTCTCAGGAGTAGCTGACGTCACGAGGTGCCACATGATATGGTGGACCCCATGTCAAGCACAATCTTTGGGCCAGTTTTCCGTATGGGCGCCTCCCGGCACCCGCTCGAAACACTTGACACTGGGCCAGGGCGGTGGGCGGGGCTGAGCGGCCCCGGCCGGGGCCGCTCAGCCCCGCCCACCGCCAAAAAAATCGCGGATGGCACCCCTCGTTACGATTCGCCCCGATAGACTTCGACCGGACAGCGGTCAGCAAGGGCCTGATGCGGTCGCTCGGTATTGTAGAACTGGATGTACTGAGCAATCCCCTGCCGAGAGCTTTGCAGAATTATTCCGTACATATGAGCGAACCGCTCCTTGTGGCATGATATGGGTACAACCACCAATCAGGTCACAGAAAGCGGTTCGAGATGCCCAGTATACCACCCGTGCTGCGGGCCGGCACCCGCGAGCTGCCCGACGTCCCGCCACTCGTGCAGGCCATGATCGGTGTCTTCCTGGCCCCCATCCTCGCCTGGGTCGAGACGCTCGTCCTGCGCCGGGTGTTGCGCCACGGCCCCGACCATCCGCTCATCCAGCTGAATCAGTGGGTTGACCTCACCCCGGTCATCGCCGCCTGCGCCGCCTATCGCCATCCCGCAGGCACGCCGGGTGCGCCGCCGACCTTTACCATTGCGCAGCTGGTGCGTGCCGAGATCGTGCGCGCCTGGGCCGACAGCTGCTCGGACCCCGAGTTGGAATTCCATCTGGCCACCAACCTCCTGCTGCGCTGGTTTGTCGGGCTGCCCCTCCTCGGCGCGACCCCCGACCACAGCACGCTGAACCGCTTTCACGCCTGGGTCAGCGTGCACGCGGCGGATGTGCTCTTTCGTGAGGTGCTCACCTTTCTCGATCACGTTGACCCGGAGGATCCCGCCACGACGCCCCAGATCGTCGATAGCTTCGCCATGAAAAGCCCCGCCGCCGCCACCCCCAGTTCGGCCCACCTGCTGCGCCACCTCTGTCTGCGCCTGGCCCGCTGCTGGCTTGCCTACGCGCCTGCGACGCTCCAGCAGGCGCTGCCGCCGCTCGACCTGGGGATGCTGGCCCGCCCGGTCTATGCCCGCACCGCGCTCGCCCGCCAGCAGCACCTTCAGGAGGCCGTCGCCGTCACCGCCTGGCTGGTGGATGGGCTCACCCCACACCTACCCATGCTTGCGCCACCCTTGCGCGCAGTCGTGCAGGACTATCTGGATGCGTTGGCCAAGGTGCAGGCCGATGACCTGATCACCGATGGCACCGGCTTCGTTCGCGAGCGCTCCACCAAAGAACGGGGCAAGCACCGCATCGCCAGCGCCGTCGACCGCCAGGCCACCTTTCGCAACCACGACGGCAGCCCGGCCGTGCTCGGCACCAACGCCGTGATCAGCATCACCGCCACGCGCATCCGTGCGTGTGTCGCCCTGATTGGCAGCACGCCGGATAGTGAGGCGCCCATCGCCGCGCTTGCGCAGCAGCAGGCGGCCGGCCAACCGGAGCCGCCCTACCTGGTGATGGATCAGGCCGGCGGCTGGGGCAAGACCCGGGCGCGGGTCGATGTGCTCAGCGACGGGCAGACGACCATGGTCGCCTGGGTGCCGACCAGCGGCGGCAGCGACCCGACCCGCTTCACGGTGGCCAACTTCCGGGTCAACGCGGAGGGTACGGCCTGCACCTGTCCCACCGGCGTCGTCAGCACCAACGTCTATCGTCACGGCGTTGGGGATGGGGTGTCGTTCTGTTTTCGGGCCGCCCAATGCCGCGAGTGCCCACTGTGGAGCCAGTGTCGTGACCCCAAGGCGAACCCGAAGGGCGAGCGGCGGGTGTTCATCAGTGACTACCATCCCTATCTCCGCGCGGGCGATGCCTTCAACCAGACTGCGGACGGACGCGCCTTACTCGGAATCCGCTGGCAGGTTGAGCCGGCGGTGGCCTGGCTGGTGCGCTACCAGGGCTGTCGGCGCGCCCGGCGGGTCGGCACCGTGGCCGCGCAATGCCAGCTGTATCAGGCCTGCGCAGTGCGCAACCTCTTGCTCTGGTTGAGCAGGGTGCGGCGCGGGCAGGCCGCACGCCCCGCTGCGTGATCGGCGGTCGGTCTCAGCGCGTCGGCGATTGGCCGGCGGCTGCGGCATGGGCACGCTCCCGTCCTGGGTGATCATGGAGAACGGCTGCCTCGCCGTTCTCCGCTCCGCGAGCCGGCTCCGACCACGTTTCGGCCGATACTCGGGCCGTTCCACCTCCCTGGAGCCGTTCGCCATTCTCCCGTCAAACCAGCGATAGGGAGCCTCCGCCCCCTATTCTGCAAAGCTCTCCAATGTGGCCTGAAAGCGGTACAGTGTCGCTGGTAACTGCAGCAGATGCAAGATGCGCTGTTGGAGTGGCGTTAACGATTCGAGCACCTGGCCAACGCGTTGGTTGCCGACCTGCTGGAGCAGCAAATGCAGACTCGTAAACATGGCCAGCAAGCGCTCGGCGGTCGGGTGCGCCGTCGCCATCTTGGGGTTTCCGGGAACGAGGCCCGCGATGGTCGCCTGCTCGGCGGCAAGGCTGCGGCGGGCCTGCCATTCCAGCAGGGTGAGCACCTGCAACGCGATCAGCAACAGCAGCATGAGGCCGCGGATACGCCATTCGATGTGCAGGAACAGGGGCAGCGCCGGCAACTGGCCGCCCTTCCAGCGATGAAAGCCATGCTCGACCGTCCACTCCTCGCGATACAGCGCGGTTGCCTGCACCAGCGAGACCTCCTCCGGCGTACTATTGGTGACGTAGATGCGCCAGCCAGCCAGGGTCAACGCGTCGGCCAGGGCCACCTCATTCCGCTGCACGCTCCATGCCACCTGGTAGGTGGTCACCTCCACAACCGGGCTGGTCGCGCTCGGACGGCCGCTCCGCCCACGGCGTCGTTGGACGCTGGCGGTTTCGGTCACGCTGACCTCCAGCCAGGCGGCCACGTCATGCCGCTTCAGCAGGATAGCGACGCGTTCCTGCACGGCGTCTGCCCGTTCGCCCTTCTTCACCCGCAGACGGGCCAGCTCAGCTTCGGCCCGCGTCAGGCGGGTCAGGATCGCGTGCTGCTGCCGCCGGGCCCAGGCGCTGCTCTGCATGAGCAGCCAGCGCTCCGACCACTGGAATGGCCGTTCGCTGCTCATTTGGCCATCGATGAGCCGCGTCACTTCGAAGCCCTTCCCGACATCACGCGGCGTCTGAGGG
>JBAXES010000571.1:0-3284 GCA_037140315.1 Chloroflexales bacterium | reverse complement strand
ACCGTTCAGGCAATTGCACTGCATCAGGATGCGGTATTTCTGTTCCCTGTAACCTGTAACCTTGTCTTAGTTCCGAGCAACGGCATGAGGGTCTCAATAAGTGTATCACGTACTTGAACGTCCGTTTGTACTACCTCCACCGGCAGACGCCCAGATCATCCCAGCCCACAGCCACACGCCGGGCGCGGCGCGCAGTATCCAAATAGCAAGCCGGGGTTGACAGCCTATCACTATGGGCCGGGGCAGAACAGTGTACATTACATCGCATCCTAGCCTTGGCCTTCCCATGCGAGAAGTGGCGCAGCGCGGCGCCCGAGGCCGACAGCAGAGCTGTCGGGCAAACCGTAGCGTATCCAGGAGCCTTATCCTGAGAGGCATCCGTCAACATCTCGTTTGCGCCACGACTGCGGCGCACGAGTCAGAGAGGTAGCGATACATGGGAGACGTAGAGGGCTTTCTGAAGTACGAGCGCGAGGAGCTACATGGGAGGCCAGTCGCGGAGCGGCTCGCCGACTACCACGATGTCTATGAGCCGGTCGATGAGCTGAGCGTGATGCGGCAGGGAGCCCGCTGCATGGACTGCGGCATCCCCTACTGCCACGTCGCCTGCCCGCTAGGGAATTACATCCCCGGCTGGAACGACCTTGTCTCCGAGGGGGACTGGGAGCGCGCCCTCACCCTGCTGCACCGCGACAATAACTTCCCCGAGTTCACCGGCCACCTCTGCCCAGCCATCTGCGAGGGGTCATGCTCCTTGGGCCTGAACTTCGAGCCCGTGGCGATCAAGATGATCGAGCTGCAGATCATCGAGCGCGGGTTCGCCGAGGGCTGGGTGCGGCCCCAGCCGCCGCACCACCTCACCGGCAAGCGCGTGGCGATCATCGGCTCCGGCCCCGCCGGCCTCGCCGCCGCCCAGCAGCTGCGCCGCCAGGGCCACGAGGTCTCGGTCTTCGAGCGCGCCGACCGGATCGGCGGGCTGCTGCGCTATGGGATCCCTGACTTTAAGCTCGAGAAGCAAGTCATCGACCGACGCCTGGCCCAGATGAAGGCGGAGGGCGTCTCCTTCCATACCGGCGTCCACGTCGGCGCGGGCCTGCCCGCAGATGAGCTCTACCAGGGCTTCGACGCCGTGCTGCTCGCCGGCGGCTCACGCCAGCCACGCGACCTGGCCGTGGAAGGCCGCCAGCTCAGCGGGGTCCACTTCGCCCTGGAGTTCCTCGGCCAGCAGAACCAGCGCTGCGCCGGCGATGTCATCCCTCCCGATGACGATCTCTCGGCCCGCGGCAAGCGGGTCGTGGTGATCGGCGGCGGAGACACCGGGGCCGACTGCGTGGGCACATCGCTGCGCCACGGGGCGCTGCAGGTCACCTCGTTCGAAGTCATGCCGCAGCCGCCAGCCCAGCGGGCGCAGGACAACCCCTGGCCAGAGTGGCCGCGCATCCTGCGCTCCTCTTCCTCGCACGAGGAGGGCGGCGAGCGCCTGTACTCAGTGCAGACGAAGCGCCTGATCGGCGACAACTGCGGCCGCGTGACGGCGATCGAGGCCGTGCAGATAAGCTGGCAGCGCGATGCCCAGGGGCGGATGCAGATGGAGGAGATCCCGGGCACGGCCTTCACCCTGCCCTGCGACCTCGTCCTGCTGGCGATGGGCTTCACCGGCCCCGAGCGCGGCGGAATGCTCGACCAGCTCGGGGTCGATCTGGGCCCGCGCGGCACGGTGCAGACGGACGAGCACAAGATGACCTCGCGGCGGGGGGTGTTCGCGGCCGGCGACATGAGCCGCGGGCAGTCTCTGATCGTCTGGGCCATCGCCGAGGGCCGCGCCGCCGCCAAGGAGATCGGGAGCTTCCTCAGCGCCCAGCCCTGATGATAAGGGTGCGGGAGAGTTTCACGCTCCCGCAAAGGCAGCTGGTTCTGCGGCAACGCCGCTCCGCCGCAGAACCAGTTCAGCACGTGTCTGCTCGGCTCACCATCCCAACAAAATACAGACAGCCATGATTGGGGGCCTGCGGCCCGCAAGCTCCCGTCGGCGGGCACGCCTACGTGATCGAGATCTCGATGATAAAGCAGCTACCCTGGCCGGGGGCGCTCTCGACCCGCAGGTTGCCGCCGTGGCCCTCGATGATCCGCTTGCATACCACCAGCCCCAGGCCCGTGCCGTCGGCGCGGGTCGTGTAGAAGGGCTCGAAGATCCGCTGATGCAGCTCAGGGTCGATGCCCACGCCGCTGTCGCGCACCCGCACGATCAGACACGGGCCGCCCGCCGCACACTGACCAGGCCCGCTCTCCAGACATAGCCGCCCGCCGTGTGGCATGGCCTGCATCGCGTTGAAGATCAGGTTGATCAGTACCTGGGTGATCTCATCGGCGCGACCGAGCACCACCGGAAGGTCATTCGAGAGGTCGCGCTCGATCTTGATCGCGTGACGGGCCAGGCTGGTGCTCATGAGCACCAGCACCCGCTCGATCAGGCCATTGACATCGAGGGGCTTCTGCACCCCCTCTGGCCGATAGAGGTCGAGGAGCTGGCGCAGCGTGTAGCCCAGCCGCTGGATCTCCTCACGGGCCAGGCGCAGGTAGCGCGCGCGCTCGGCCGTGTCATCAACGCGGCCGGCGAGATGTAGGCAGCTCTCGATCGCCTGGAGCGGCGTGTTCACCTCGTGGGCCACCGTGGCCGCCAGCCGCCCCGTGGCCGCAAAGCGCTCGCGATCCAGTATCTGAGCCTCAAGCTGAACCTGCTCGGTCACATCGGTCGCCAGCAGGCCCAGCCGGTAGCCCGTCTCATCGGTGCCCACCGGCGTGATCCGCACATCGAGGCTGAGCATTATATCGCCCTGTGCGAGCGACACCCGGCCACACTGCGGCGCGCCGCCCGCCAGGGCCGCGCGCGCCAGGGCCATCAGCGGCGCGCCCGGCTGGCCGTGGATCTCCACATCGGTGCGCCCGACCGCCTCGCGCCCGCCCAGGAGCCGCCCCGGGCTATACACCGCGATGTAGCGCAGGTCGCTATCGAGCTCGGCCACCGTAACAGATGAGCCAGACAGCGCAGCGATCATCATCGCGGCGGGGATATCGGGGGGGCGGATCATGTCGCGCATCGCTCATCTCCGCACACTTGTACGACCATCGGCGGTACATCAGCCCTGGGCCAAGAGCGAGGCCCACGTATTTTTCGGCTGGGTCTGACATGGTATCACACGTAAGACAAGGTTACAGGGAACCGGGAACCGGGAACAGAAATACCGCATCCTGATGCAGTGCAATTGCCTGAACGGTAACGTACG
>JBAXES010000570.1:0-3291 GCA_037140315.1 Chloroflexales bacterium | reverse complement strand
GGCGGGCGCTGGTGCGCAAGGTGGTGGGCGGGCCGCCCGGCCTCGTCACCTACCGCGCCGAGCGCACCCTGCGCGCCGCCCCGCGCCGGCCAGAGAAACCTAAAAGCGAGTAGAGAAGCAAGGAGCACCGCATGTCTAAGCATCATCACGACGAGGCCGAGCCGGAGCAGCCCGCCCCGCTATGGAAGCGGCAGGCCGCCAACATTATCGAGACGCAGATCGCACGCTACCCGCTGCTGGCGCAGCTCCGCGCCGTCTGGCATCAGCTCGAGGATGAGCGCGCGATCTGGCCCTATCTCATCCCGCTGCTGGCGCTGGTCTTCATCGGCACCTACCGCGCCGAGCGGAGGAAGCAGAGAGGGTTGTAGGGAGCGCGAAGCGCTCCCTACAACCCTCTCTGCTTGGGCGGCAGCCCTGGTTAGGGCTTGAGGTAGGTGCGGAACCAGTCGATCTGCTCCTGGGCGGCGTAGATCTCATTCGCCGGATCTCTCAGGCCGTGGCCCTCGCCGATGAACTTGACCATGCGCACATGTGCGCCGCGGTTATAGAGCTGGAGGTGCATGTTCTCGCCCTGCACCACCGGCAGGAAGTCGTCGCTGCCCTGGAAGGAGAGCACCGCCGCTTTCACCTTCGCCGTGTTGTAGGCCGGCGAGTCGTTGCGGTACTCGGCCGAGTTGCTGTAGGGCGACAGGCCCTCCAGGTACGGCATCAGCGTGTCGTAGCCGCGCGTCCACTCGGTGATGGTGTCTACGATCGCACACTGCGGGTTCGCCGCCGCGTAGGTGTCGGGGTGGCGGATAACGCTCTGCCATGCGAAGTAGCCGCCGTAGGAGCAGCCGGTGATGCCGACCTTGCGCTTGTCCGTCCAGCCGCGGGCCACCAGCTGCTGGACCACCTCGGCCTGCTCGTCGATGTCGATCTGGCCGAAGTTGCCGCCGTCGGCCAGCGAGTTAAGGCTGGCCGGGGTGGCGCCGGGCCGGCCAGCCAGGGGCACCACCAGCACGGGGAGGCCGAAGGTCGGCAGCAGGCTGTAGGTCTCCTCGACACTCGTGCCCCAGGTATTGAACATCGCAATCCCGGGCCCGCCCTCCTGCCAGACGATCAGCGGCTGGTTCTTGGGCGGGAAGGCGGCATCGGCCGACTGGATCAGTGTGCCGCGACGCACCACGCCGCTCTTCAGCGTAAAGCTGACCGGGTCCTGGCGCAGGTTCGCAAACTGGCGCAGCGCCTCGTTAAACCAGGTGATCCGCGTGAAGCCCTTGCCATCCCAGCCGAGGCGGTAGATGTCGGGCGGGGCGGTGAATGACTGGTAGACGAACACCAGCTGGCGCGTATGGTGGGTGCTGACGATCTCGGCGTAGTACCCGGCGCGGTCAGCCAGGTTGCGCAGTTCGCCCGATGCGCGGTTGTAGTAGTAGGGGTGGCGGTTGCTGCCCACCACGCTGCGGAAGATGATCTCGTCGGGCGAGAGAAAGGTGACGATCGTCGGCCTGAGGGGGTCGGAGGAGAGCAGATCCGTGCTCAGCTCGCCGGTCTGCTTCAGATCCAGGTTATAGAAGCGGTAGGCGATCCGCTCGCTGAACTGATCGTTGTAGATCGGGTAGGTGCGGCCCTTGAGCTTGGCCGGGTACATCGCCTTCACCAGGAAGGTCGCGTTATCGGGCGACCAGCCCGCGATCGTGAGCAGCGGCGGCGCGCCGGGGCCGGCGGCGCGCAGGATCTGCACCTTGTGGCTGCTCACATCCACCACGTAGGTGTTATTGCCCTGGAGCAGCGGGTTCTCCGCCGGCGGGATGTTGCCCGTCGCATCGCGGTAGAGCATCTCCGAGAGCAGGGCGCCGTCATAGGGCGGGCGCGGGTCGTCGGGGCTGCTGAGCGAGGTAGCTGTGAACGCCAGATGCGAGGAGTCGGGCGCCCAGGCACTCGCGAAGAAACCTATCGCCTCAGGCATAGTGGTTACATAGCTACGCTCGCCGGTCACCGCGTCATACGTGATCAGGTCGATGGTCTTCTGGGTCACCGTGACGCTATCGCTGGCCGGGGTGCTCTGCATCAGCGCGAAGCGGCTGAGCAGGCTGGCGAAGCGCGTGCGGGCCGCGGCGGCGCGGGCCTGCAGCGAGCGGGGCAGCAGCAGAGACTCGCTATCGCTGGCCGCCGCGACATCGGGCGGCCTGATCTGCACCCGCGTGGTCTTCAGGGCCGCGGCACCGCCGCCGCTGACCTGCTGATCGGGCGGGAGCAGCGCCAGCAGGAAGTGCAGCAGGTCAGGCGAGACCGAGACGACCCCAGCGCTGTCGGCGGGCAGCGGCACGTAGGTACCGCTCAGCTCCAGCGTGTCGCGGTTGATGCCCAGGAGCACCAGGGACTCATCGGCGGTGTTTGCGTTGGAGTTCAGCGCCAGGGTGCCCAGGGTCTGATCATCGAGCCAGGTGAACTGCGAGATGCCGAGCAGGGGCAGGGGCATGAAGGGGCCGAGGGCCTCGGGCGACAGCTCGGTGGTGCTCCCATCATTGATATTCAGGAATCCGAGCTTGTCGCCCGAGGTGATGAAAACAGACTGGTCATCCGGGCTAACCGGGCTGGAGGGCTTCGTGCGAACAAGATCACCCTGGAGGCGCTTGATCTTAGCGACCTCGTCCGCGCCGAGGATCGTGGGCAGCTCCCCGCCGTCCTGGGTAGACTGGACGGTGACAACGTTATCCTTCGTCTTGGTCTTCGATTCCTGGGCCTGGGCAGGCATAATCCCAGATATAAGGGCGAGGGCCAGCAGCGCAGGCAACCACCGATACAGACGCATACACTCTGCTCCTTTGCGAGGTAACCCAGTCGAAGATACCGTGATTAGGGGGGCCGGAAGGCGGTCGCGTGGATCTGAGAAGGCGAAAGCGCGGTAATCTTACCAGATATTCAGCGAGAATGGTATAGTAGCCAGGGGGCGGTTTTTGTAGGTACTGGGGTGACAGCGCATGACCATTGGCTGTGGCGAGGTGCAGGGGATGCTCGACGCGGGGCTGCGGCCGGGGGCGCACGAGCGGCGTCTCGTGGAGCTAGGGTTCCACATGGCGGGCTGCGCGGCGTGCCGGGCCTACTGCGATCAGCTCGACACGGCGCTGCTGGGCGCGCTGCTGGGCGTGCCGCTGGAGCCGCCGGCGGCGCTCGTGCGGCCGGCGCGGCGCTGGCCGCGCTACGCGGCGATCGTGGCAGCGGCGCTGCTGGTAGGCGGGCTCGGCTTTGTGTTCAGTCGGGTGGCCTACGCCGCCTACACCATCAGCCAGAACATCGCGGCGATGC
>JBAXES010000569.1:0-3291 GCA_037140315.1 Chloroflexales bacterium | reverse complement strand
TCAGGATGCGGTATTTCTGTTCCCTGTTCCCTGTTCCCTGTAACCTTGTCTAAGGGGATTATGGCTACCATCCTTGTCGTCGATGACTCAGCAGTCAGCCGGCACGTGCTCAGCTACACACTCAGGCACGCGGGCCACACGGTGCTCACCGTCGCTGGTGGGCGCGAGGCCCTTGACCAGCTGGCGGCGGGGGCGGTTGATCTAGTGATCGCCGACCTTCAGATGCCTGAGATGGACGGGATCACCCTGCTGAACCACATCCGCGCTGACGAGGGGATCTGCCGAGTCCAGCTGCTGATGCTTACTGCGAGCGGGCAGGACGAGGATCGCCTGGCTTCCCAGGAGGCCGGCGCGAATGGCTTTCTCACCAAGCCCGCCAGCTCGCACGACCTGATCGCGGCGGTGAACCGCCTGCTGGTCTCGGCCGCCAGGTAGCCCCTGAAACCTCGTTACAACGTCTTTGGAGCATGCCATGTCGCTACAACAGATCCTTATGCTCGGGGCCTACGGCCAGAACAACCTCGGCGACGACGCGCTGCTGGAGGTGTGCCTCGCCCAGCTGCGCGCGTCGCGCCTGGTCGTCAACTCGGCCCAGCCCGAGCAGACGCGCCGGCGCTACGGCGTTGATGCGGTCGCCACCTACACGACATGGCCCCGGTTCCGCCGCCCGCTCGCCCTCTACCGCTCCGATGCGATTGTGTTTGGCGGCGGTAGCCTGCTGAAGGAGATCGAGGGCGGCACCATCGCCCGGCTGCTCTACTTCCTGCGCATCTTCCTGGTGCTGATCTTCGCCCGGCTGCTCGGTCGTCCGACTGCGATGCTCGGCGTCGGCATCGGCCCGCTGAGCCGCCCGCTCTACCGCTGGCTCTCGTGTCGCGCCGCGAACCTGACGGATCTGATCTGTGTCCGCGACCGCGAGTCGCACGATCTGCTGGTTGAGATCGGCGTGCGCCGGCCGATCCACACCACCGCCGACCTGGTTTTTTCCCTTGAGGCTCACCACAATGATGACGGCGGTGAACGTATGTTCGGGGATGGACAAGCCCTCACCGAACCCCTCCCATCGAGCCCGACGGTGGCGGTCATCCCGCGCTACTCGCTCAGCGCCGCGCAGGTGGCGGCCCTGGCCGCAGCCTGCGACCACCTCGCGGATACGTACGGCGCGCGCGTGCAGCTGATCCCCTTCCAGACCGGCTACGCCGCCCGGTACGATGACCTGGTGGTCACGCGGGCCGTGCTGGCGCAGATGCGCCGCGCCGACGCCGCCGAGGTGCTGGTGGCGGAGACACCGGCGGTCGCCCTGGAGGCGATCGGCCAGGCCGATCTGGTGCTGAGCGCGCGCCTGCACGGGCTGATCTTCGCGGCGATCCGCGGCGTGGCCGTGGTCGCGCTCGACTACGAGGTGAAGGTGCGCAGCTTTATGGCCGAGATCGGCCAGCAGGCGATGAGCCTCTCGCTGGCCGATCTGGAGGCCGGGGGCCTGCCCGCAGTGCTGGACACCGCCTGGGCGCAGCGCCAGGCGGCCAGCGCCTCCATCCGCGCCCAGTTCTCCGCGCTGCGCACGCGCAGCCGCCAGAACTTCACGCACTTCGCAGAGCTGGCCGCGCGCCCGCGCCAGGGCGGCATGATCGGCGGCGGCGCGCTCCTGCTCGCCAGCATGACCATCGTCAATGCCGGTAACTATCTGTTCAACCTGGTGCTGGGGCGCTGGCTGGGGCCGTCGGCCTTCGCCGACCTCAGCCTGATGATCACCGCGTTCCTGATCGTCACGCTGATCACGGCCACGCTCCAGACGATCAGCGCCAAGTTCGCGGCGATGTATACCGCCGATGCTGATCTGGCGCAGGCGCAGGCTATGCGGGCCTGGCTCGGTCGCTGGGCCTGGGGGCTCGGCGGCGCGAGCTTTGCCGTGCTGGCCCTCGGCGCGCCCTTCTGGCAGCAGTTCTTCCAGACCACATCGGTGTGGCCCTTCGTGATCCTCGGCGTGGGGCTGCCCTTTTACTACGCCCAGGGCATCGACCGCGGCGTGCTGCAGGGCTCAACCCGCTTCACGCCCCTGGCACTCAGCTACCAGGTTGAGATGTGGGCCCGCCTGATCTTCGCCGTGGCCCTGGTGGCCCTGGGCTGGTCGGTGAACGGCGCCGTCGCTGGCGTTACGCTCTCGCTGGTCGCGGCCTGGCTGGCGGCGGCCCAGCCGCTGCGCGGGATGGCTCGCGCGGCGCGCGCGCGGCTCGGCCCGACTCAGCGCCGGGCGATCACGGCCTTCGCCGGGCCGGTGGTCGCGGCCCTGGTGGGCCAGGTGCTGATCAACAACAGCGACATCCTGATCGTCAAGCACTTCTTCGCGCCCACCGACGCCGGCCACTACGCCGCGCTCGCGCTGATCGGGCGGGTCGTCTTCTTCGCCACGCTCTCGGTGGTCGCGGCGATGTTCCCGATCGCCGCCCAGCGCCACCAGCGCGGCGAGCCGCACCGCCAGCTGCTCTGGCTCAGCCTGGCCCTGGTGGCGGCATCCTCGCTGGCGGTGATCGGCGTGGCACTGCTGCTCCCCGGGCTGATGGTGCAGCTGCTCTTCGGCGCGGCCTACCTGCCGATCGCGCCGCTGCTCTGGCTCTACGCGGCGGCCACGATGTTCTACGCCCTGGCCAATGTGGTGATCAACTACCGGCTCGCGATCGGCGATGGTGGCGGCAGCGCCATTGTGGTGGCGGCGGGCGCGGCCCAGGTCGGCGGGCTGTGGCTCTTCCACGACAGCCTGTACCACGTGGTTATGGTGCAGGTGGTGCTGATGGCGGTGCTGCTCGCCGCGCTGATCGTCTGGGACTGGCAGCTGGCTCGTCGGCACCGGCCCGCACCCCAGCCCGCTCCGGCTGGGAGCGGGAGTCCGCACGCCCCGCTCCCAGCCGGAGCGGGGCCGGGGGTGCGGGGGGCCTCCCGCCTCCGGTCGGCGATCCGCCGCCGCTGGCGCGCGCTGCTGCTCGGCGGGGCGACCCTGGCGGTGCTGCTGCTGATGTGGCAGGTCGCGGGGGCGCAGGCGTCGCGGCCGGGGAACCCGGCCCAGGACCAGGTGATCAATATCATGCCGGCCCTCCGCGACAGCGAGGCCGAGCAGGCCGCCGGTGCCTACATCCCCGGCGTCGGCGCGGTGTTCAGCCTGGATCTGCTGCGCGGGCCGAACGCCTGGCCAGATAAGCCGGCCTACGATGGCGTGCGCGACTGGGCGGTCTACCTGATGGGGGCGTTTGCCCCGAAGCTCGACGCGGTCCCGCCCGCCGAGACGATCGCGATCTC
>JBAXES010000568.1:0-3301 GCA_037140315.1 Chloroflexales bacterium | reverse complement strand
GGGGTCAGGGGTCAGGGGTCAGGCGGGCGCGCTATTTGTCTCGGGGCTGGCGTCGGGCCTGCTGCTGACCACGCGGATCGCCGCCGGCGTGGCCCTGCCGGTGATTGGCCTGTACATCATATGGGGGACTGTGCGGCGGGGCGTCCGATCTTCATCCTTCATCCTTCATCCTTCATCCTTCATCCTCGGCCTGCTCCCCGGCCTGGCCATCCTGGCCTGGTATAACCTGGCCCGCTTCGGCACGCCCCTGGCCAGCGGCTACGCCAGCGAGTCGGGCCTGTTCACCACGCCCCTGGGGGTGGGCCTCTACGGGCTGCTGCTCAGCCCCGGCAAGAGCGTGCTGCTCTTCGCCCCGCCGCTGCTGCTGTCAATCCCCGGCGCCGTACTGCTCTGGCGGCGCGGCGAGGCCGGCCTAGCAATGCTCTGCGCGGGCCTGTTTCTCTCGCACCTGCTGCTCTACGCCATGTGGGGCGAGTGGCAGGGCGGCGGCGTCTGGGGGCCACGCTTCCTGCTGCCGGTGGTCGCCGTGGGCATGCTGCCGGCGGCGGCGCTGGGCGGGGGCGCAAGGGAGGTGAGCCGCCGCTTAAGGCTCGCGCTGTATGCTCTGGCGCTAGCCCTGGCCCTGGCCGGCCTCCTCGGCAACCTCGGCGGCGTGCTGCTCAGCGCCAACACCTACCTGAACAGCCCCGGCGGCGCGGACCGGGTCTACAGCCTGGCCGGGTCGCCGCTGCTGGCCCACTGGCGCATCCTGCTCGACCGCTGGGGCCGCTACCTGGCCCCGCCGCCTGCCTGCGCCCTCGGCGGCGGCTGGTATCCCAGCGAGTCAGCCTCCGCCGAGCGGGCTGCGCATCGCCCTGGACGGGCAGGATCTCGGGCCGATCCCCGCAGGGCAGCTGCGAGCCTACCACGTGATGCTGCCGGAGTCGGCGCGCCTAGCAATCCGCGCGGCGACCTGGAACCCCCGGGCCGTCGGCTTCAGCCCGCGCGACGATGACCTGGGTCCGCAGATCGATGGCCTGCGCGGGGTGACGTCCGACGGCCAGGCGATCACCATGATCGACACATCCGTCGCGCCGCTGCCGGCCCGCCCGAGGCCGCGCTGGGCCTGGTACTACGACCCGGCCAACCAGCACCCCGCCGACCTCTGGGTCTGGTATCTGCCGCGATCCGAGCTAGCCGGGCCGCGGGCCTGGCTGCTTGGCGCGCTGCTGACCCTGACGGGCGCGGCGGGGCTTGTGGGCGGGGCGCGGCTGCTGGCCCGCACGCTCGACAAGCGGGCTATTGCGTGAGCGCGGCCTCCCAGAAGGCGTGGGCCACCTCGGGGTGGACAATATCGTTGTGGGCGCCCTCGGGGGCGCTCTGGTCTTTGATCACGTCCCTGCCGTTGAGGTTATAGATCGCGCCGCCGACGAACCTGTAGCCCGTGTCGGCGGGGCCGAGGGTCATCGCCTGAGCCGTGGTGCCCTGCGCGCCGAGAGCCCCCAGCGCGCTGAAGCGACCGGCCTGCGGGTCGGCGAAGGAGCTCTGCCCGGCCACCCCGGCGGCCAGGGGGTAGAAGCGGCCCAGGGCATAGTCGAAGGGGCTATGGATCACCACCAGCGGGCCGGCGACCATCTTCGCGGCGACGAGCGGCGCGAAGTAGCCGGCCTTACCCGCGGCGAAGGGCAGGCTAGGGCTGAAGGACCAGCACGAGAGGGCGCCCTCAACCAGCAGGGCCGAGCGCACCGGGCGCAGCGGCCCGGCGGCGCTCGCAGCCCCCGCGATCATGCCCGCCACCACGATGCAGCCGAAGCTGTGGCCCATCAGGTGTACGTTGGCCTGGGGGGCAGGCTGCTGGAGGGCGCGCAGCAGGCGGTAGGCGCCGCCCTCGCCCACGCTGCGGGCGCGGTCCTTCATCGCCCAGAACGAGAAGATGCGCAGCATGCCGATCAGCGGGCCGCTAGAGTCGGAGCCGGAGCCGAAGCTGGCATCGGCGTCGATGATCGTGTCGTAGAGGCTGGACACCCCGGTCGCGCCCAGCGCCTCGCGGTCGGCCGACGGCGGGCCAGCGGGGCCCTCGGCGGCGGGCAGGGCGACCCGCTCCAGATCGACGAAGGCGGCCAGCAGATCGGGCGGGAGCGTATCGCGGTCGTCGTCCTCGGCCGCCGCCGCGACGATGGTGCGGATCGCCGCCCTGAGCCTGGGGGAGACCCGGCGGCCACGCGACAGGCGATCGGCAAATATCTTCACCAGGCCATCGACCGTGGCCGTTGCGGTGGCGGCGAACGAGCTGCCGCCCAGAGTCTCATCGCCCCAGGGCTTGCTAGGCCAGTGGAGGCCGATCAGCAGGGGCCGAAAGCCGGCACCGCGCACAGCCATGGCCCGGGCCATGTCCGTCGACTGCGCGACCAGCATCTTCGTCCACGTATCGTACTGCCCGATCGCGCTGCTCACATCGCCGAGCCAGCCGTGGCAGAAGATAAAGATATCGCTGGGCGGCGCGGCCTTCACATCTGCGGCGATCCGGTCGCTCAGCAGCGCTCCGCCGGCCTCCTGGCGCTCATTGCCGTCCTTATCGAAGGCGATCAGGTAGTAGCTCAGGCTGCTCCCCGGAACTGGTCGTACGGGCATACGTATGCTCTTTCTGTGCCCAGAAGGCACATCCTAGGTGGCTCAGCTGCGGCGCGCGAAGCCGCAGCTGAGCCAGCTGCTATGTGGGGGCGGCTGCGCCCGCGCCCTGACCGCACACGGTGTTAGTGAGAAAAACGCAGCCGCGCAGCCGGATCGCCGATCACCAGGTAGCCCTCGGAGTCATTGCGCTCAACCCACTGGGCCGCCAGCTCGGCGCTGTCGAGCAGGCCGTCATCGCTACCGGCGGCCCACTGCGCGGCCGTGGTGGCGGCGCCGATAACCTTGTTCGCCTCCAGCTGCTCGAAGCTCTTGCTCAGCTCGGTGGAGATCTGGGTATAGCGGTCGCGGAAATCCTTCAGGGCGTAGCCGACCGGCCAGCCGCGCTGGATGCGGTCGAGGGCGCGCTGAAAGGGCGTGAGCTGGGTGACGATGCCGGGCTTGCGAAACGACGAGGCCCAGGCGCGGTCGATGTGGCCGATGCAGGCCAGGGCCCCGCCGTTGGGGTGGGCCAGCATAGCCTGCGGCAGCGCGGCCATAAAGGGCGTCGCGGCCAGGTTGTGGTCGGCCCCCTCGGCCCCGAAGAAGCGGTCGGTGACCGGTGTGCCGCCGCCGAAGCAGGCGAAAAAGAAGGCGATCATGCCGCTGAGCTGGGCGTCGGCGGGCAGGTCGGCGCCAGAGAGGTACATCGACG
>JBAXES010000567.1:0-3342 GCA_037140315.1 Chloroflexales bacterium | reverse complement strand
GCCAGGAAGTGGTTGCGGTCGGGGGTGATCTCGTGGCCGACGATCACCAGCAGGTCGTCGTGCCACCCGGCGAAGGGCGCGCCCTCCAGGCTGTCGTGGTCGGTGACGATGATCCAGCGCAGGCCGGCGGCGCGCGCGGCGGCGATCACCTCGGGGAAGGTGCCGGTGCCGTCGGAGTAGACGGTGTGGATATGCAGGGCGCCAGGGTAGGCGAAGCTGTAGCTCATGGCTCTCTGGTAGGTTGCGCGGGATACCCGCAGGCGGGCGCTTCGTCCAGTGTAGCACACGTCCCCTCGACGCGACGGACGCCTCGCTCGCGGCGCAGGGCGGTTGCGAAGATACTGCTGGCACATGTCACCCCGAGTATCTTATGGTCGGCGGGCCAATGGATTTATTGTCGTTTCAGGTCGGATCGAGTATGATAGATATGGTGCGTTTGTGCTGCTGTATCGCAGCATCGGCCCTGAAACAGGACGTTCTTAGATTGGCCTCGCGTCCCCCGCCATACGAGAAAGGAGCGTGCGACGCTGCGCGGCCCCCAGTATGTGCATGCCGCCAGAGACAGAGCAGAAAAAGCGAGAGTGCGTAGAAGAGCAAACAGTGTCATGATTGTGGAGTTAGAAAAACATGAGCACACGCGCCGAGACGCGCAATGGCATGCGCTGGATTCGTGCCGACCTGCATCTGCACACCCCGGCATCTGAGGATTACGCCGAACCAGAAGTTAGCTACCTCGATATTCTCCAGGAGGCCGAGCGCCGCGAGCTTGAGATCATCGCCTTCACCGACCACAATACCGTCCACGGCTATGAGCGATTCCAGCGCGAGATCGAGTTCCTCAAGACCCTTGAGATGGGCGGTCGGCTCACCGACGAGGAGCAGCAGCGCCTGGCCGAGTACCGTCGGCTCATGGTGAAGATCAACATTCTGCCCGGTTTCGAGTTCACCTCGCACTTTGGTGCCCATATCCTGGGCGTCTTCGCCCCGAACCGCCCGCTCAGCCTGATCGAGGCCACCCTGCTGCAGCTCGGCGTGTCGGCCGACCAGCTGAAGGACGGGGTCTGCGGCGTCGCCAACACCCGCCACGTCACCGAGGCCTACGAGCTGATCGCCCGCGCCGGCGGGCTGGTGATCGCGCCCCACGTCAACGGCCCCAACGGCGTGATCACCGAGACGCTGCGCATGGGCACGAGCGGCCAGTCGCGGATCGCCGCCACCCAGAGCCAGCACCTCAACGCACTAGAGTTTATTAACTTCTATACTGACCACGAGAAGTTCACCTCGCCCGGATTCTATAACGGGAAGGTCGAGCACTACGAGCGGCGCATGTTCTGCCTCCAGGGCAGCGACGCCCACCGCCTGCGCCGACTGCCCAGCGCCGACGGCCAGGTGCTGCACCGCCACGGCATCGGGGATCGCTACGTGGAGCTGCTGCTGCCCGACAATAGCTTCGAGTCGCTGCGGGCGCTCTTCGCCAGCCAGGACTTCGACCGCGTGCGGGTGCCCAAGCGCGACCAGAAGCAGTGGGCGGTGGACGCGGTGCGCTTCGGTGGATCGACCGAGCGCCAGGTGCTGCGGGCCATCGGCGAGGACCCGCAGAGCGCCAGCGATCTCTGGAGCGATGTGGCCGCACTGGCCAACGCCGGCGGCGGCGTGCTGGTGATCGGCTGTGAGCCGGGCGGACGCGTCGTCGGGGTGGTGCGCCCCGACCAGGCCAGCGAGGCCCTGCGCAAGGGCGTGGCCGAGCACATCACGCCGCAGCCCTACCTCTCCTTCGAGCTGATGAGCTACGAGGGCCAGGACGTGATGCGCGTCGAGGTCAAGTCAAGCGAGCCACCGCCCTATGTGGGCCTCAACGGCACGATCTATGTCCGCCGCGACGGCGAGACCACCCTGGCCGACCGCGGCGAGATCATCCAGCTCTGCCGACGCGCCCTCGCCGAGGGGGTCTCGTCGCCGCTGGACAATGGCCAGGACATCGACCTGCCGCGCTCCGGAGTCGAGATCGTCAGCGGCCAGAAGCGCGGCGGCGTCTGGCTGTATGAGGTGCGCGACCTGCGCACCACCGCCGGGGTGACCCGCGACCGCGCCCAGGGCCTCTGGGCCTACGCGATCAGCCGCTACGAGGACCTGCGCGACGGTCGGGTGGATGTGCAGAGCCAGGTGAAGTGGAAGGGCCGGCTGGGCCTGTGGCGGGCCTACCGCCAGGGCAGCCGCACTAAGTACGACCTGGTACACCGCGACGCCAACGGGGTGATCAGCCATATCTTCTTCGGCGTGAGCGACTGGGGCCTCAGCGAGGCGTGGGAGTCGCTGCTGGGCGAGCGCAGCGGCGAGCCGGTGGAGCAGGAGAGCCAGATCTTCGAGCGTGAGGATGAGGTGACGCCGCCCAGCCCCGAGGATCAGCCCGAGCCCGCAGCCCTCGAGCCGTCGGCGTGGGGCGACCGGCGCACCCGCTGGCGCGGGCGCGGCGGCCTGGCGGCGGCCTACCGCGACGAGCATGCCGTGCCGCGCTTCGATCTCGTGATGAAGGATAAGGACGGCCCCGGCCAGCAGGAGTACCTCGGCGTGTCGCTGGAGAAGCTGACCGAGGCGTGGCTCAACCTGATCCGGGTCGTCCGCCCGCGCACCGGGATCGAGGTGGTGAGCGCCACGCGCGGCGACGACGGCGAGTGGCAGTATGTCTTCCGCAACCTGCGCACCGGCGATGTGAGCGGGGTGCCCTGGCGCCTGCAGGATATCGAGCCCGGCACGGTGCGCGAGTACGCCGCGCGCATGTTCCAGCAGGATCTGCCGCTGGACGAGGCGAAGGTGCGCTGGTGGGGCAACATCGGCTACATGCGCCCGATGCGCTCGCAGGTCGATCTGATCTTCGTCGATGAGCAGGGCGATCAGCACTTCTACTACGCCGCCCGCCGCGAGGAGCTCACCGGCGAGTGGCGCGAGCTGCTCGAACTCTACGGGGAGGTCTGACCGCGAGGTCGCGACAGGGAGGGCGTTGGCCCTCTCTGTCGCAACCTCGCGCCTACCGCACCCAGAGCCGCTCGCCGCCGACGCTGCGGGCGTAGCTCGTCACCGCCTCAGCCATTACGGCGAGGGCCTCGTCGGCATCCACCATGCGACCGAGCTGGCTGTGGGCGAGCTCGGCCATCTGGCTCGCGTAAGCCTGGGCGGACGCGATCTTCAGCAGCAGGGTGGCCTCAATCGACGTGACCTGGGGGCGCAGCGGCAGGCCGATGCTGGCCAGGCGCCGCTCGAGCTCGCCGGGCCTGGCGACATAGGGGAAGTCCTCGTAGAGGGCCAGCCGCGGGCCGGCGCACTCTAGGGCGGCCCGGCATGTGA
>JBAXES010000566.1:0-3344 GCA_037140315.1 Chloroflexales bacterium | reverse complement strand
CGGCCCGACCAGGATCAGGTCATCGCCGCCAGCGGCCCGATTGCGCTGGTGCAGCGTGGGATACCTACCCGGTCGCGCAGCGTCGTTCCGTCACCGGCGATGAATGCGGTCGTGGCGGAGCCGGAAGATGACCATGACCCGGTGGCGATGGACGCGCTGGTGGAGGCACCCTGATGTACCTGTTTTCGATCTCCAGCGTGCCGATTGACCTGGTCGGCGACATCGACCGCTTCGAGGAGCAGCTCGGCGGCTTCTTCTACGGGCGCGAGTTCCCCATGCGCTTGATCGCCAGCTCGACCCGCTTCCCGATGCACGCGCCCATCGCGGCGGTACGCACCCAGCACCACGATACCGAGCGCCTCTACCTGCGCACCCGCCGCCTGCGCGCCGCGATTGACGCCTGGAGCCCCGACGACCCGACGGATCTTCTGGTGGTCGCCCTCGCCGACCTCGACCCCGATCTGTTCATCGACCTGCTGGTGCAGCTCACGCCGGATGGGGTCGATCTACCCGCCTGCCGCGACGGTCGCGCCACCCCGGAGCAGTGGGAATCCTTCGTCGCCGCCCTCGACCGACTCTTCTGGCGCGTGCCCTGGGCGCGCGAGGCCGTGCGCATGTACGAGACCATGGAGCAGCGTGTCCTGCGCGCCGTCCAGTACACCCTGCTCACCTGGGAGCCCGCCGACGTCGCCGAGGCCGCCATCCGCATCCCGCTCGCCGCCGTCACTCGCCGCCCAGTGACCCGTATCGACGCGCTCACCCCGGTGATCTCCGGCCCCTACCGGGAGCACCTGACCTACCTGGAGCCCGACGACCCCGGCCAGCCCGTCCTGGCCGTGCTGACCAGCTACGACTTCACCGGCGAGTGGAACGCCACCCTCTTCCACGAGCTGATCAGCCTGAACATGGACATCACCATCGCCGTCGATGTGACCACCCTGAACCGCACCAAGTCCCAGCGGGTGGCCGAGATGGCCTACAACGCGGCCAAGCTGGTCGCCCGCGACGCCAACCTGGTCGATATTCGCGGCGAGCAGGTCGTCCACGACGCTCGCGATGTGCTGGCCCAGCTCAAGGGCCAGACGCTCCACGCCATCCAGGTAGCCATCCTGGTGCGGGGCCGCGACAAGCGCGAGCTGGACGCCAACGTGATCACCGTGCGCGACCTGTTCGGCCCACGCCTCAAGCTGATGCGCCCGACCGGCGCGCAGGGCGTGGCGTTGAAGATCTTCTCGACCCTGCCGCGCACCCAGCTGGAGGCCCCCTGGAAGCCGCGCACCCAGCTCTCCAAGGTGGTCGGCTGCGCCGCCGGCATGGTCGGCTTCCACCGCCCCAACGCCACCCAGGGCATTTTCGTCGGCATCGACCGCACCGGGCGCTTCCCAATCTTCATCAACCTCTTCGCCCGCAACCAGGCCGCCCACATGATCATTGCCGGGGCATCCGGCTATGGAAAGACGGTGCTGCTCAACCTGCTGGCCGAGCGCGCCGCCAGCATCGGCGGCATGCAGGTGATCGGCATCGACGCCTTCGCCAACGGCCTGCGGGTCGAGCGGGCCATCCAGGACTGCACCTGCTACAAGGTCGGGCTGGAGCACACCGTCAACATCCTCGACGTGATCTTCGGCTGGGAGACCGAGGGCGGCTGGGAGAACAACCAGATCCTACACGTGGTCGCGCAGGTCGTGATGCTGCTCGGCGAGCCGGGCGAGAGCAGCGATGGCAAGAAGCGCTTTATCCCCATGAAGCTGGAGAGCGGCGAGCGCGGCGTGCTCGCGTTGGCGGTCAAGCGGCTCTACCAGCAGTATGGCGTCACCCCCGACACGCCGGTGGCGGCGATGCCCACCCTGACCGGCCTGATCTACGTCCTGGAGGCGATGGGCGACCCGGTGGCCGATACCTTCGCCCGCCGGCTGCGCTATCTGATCTACGGCAGCAGCACCGAGCAGGGCGAGAAGACGCCCGACGGCGTGGCCTTCGACGGCTGCACCACCATTGACTGGCGCTTCGAGGACACGATCGTCTACTACGACTTCAAGACGGTGCCCGAGATCCTGCTGCCCTTCTTCTACCTCCAGGCGCTGGCGGCGGTCTGGCGCTACGTGCGCACGCGCCAGGTCACCCGCGACATCTTCCTGATGATCGATGAGTTCGGCTACGCCAGCCAGGTCGAGGCGGTGGCCAACGCGGCCTGGGTGATCGCCAAGACCGCGCGCAAGTACCGGCTGGGCATGGTGCTGGTCGACCAGACCATGCGGCCGTTCCTCGACACGCCGACCGGGCGGCAGCTGCACGCCAACGCGGCGGCGCACTTCTTCTTCCACATGCAGGACGTGGAGGCCCAGGACGTGGCCCGGGCGATGAGCGTGATCACCCCGCGCGCGCTGCAGTTTGTGATCGACGCCGAGCCCGGCCAGTGCCTGGGCGTCATCCGCAAGGACGCCTACGAGATCAATGTTGAGTGCCACCCGCTGGAGGCCAGCGCCTTCCTGAACTCGTAAGGAGGTTTTCCATGCGCCCATCAGGTTTGCGTGTCAACCAGCTGCTACAGCCGCTATACGAGCGTGGCCGCATGATCGCCAAGCTGGTGCTGCTGGCGCTCATCCTCTTCGCGCCGAGCTGCGGCACACCAGCGCAGGCAACGGCGGATACCGTCCACCAGGCATGGATCGCGGCGATACGTGCGGGGGACGCTGCGGCGGCGCAGCGGTTGGCCGATCCGATGCTGCCCGACCCGGCGGCGTTCGCGCAGGACGCGGTCAGCCGCATGCGGGACTACCTGACGAGCCCGGCCAGCCCAACCGGCACGCTGCAGGACGTGACCGTCGAGTCCGTGGTGGACGGGGTGGGCCGCAGCGTCTGGCAGTTCGCCAATAAGCGCTGGTGCTACCGGGCCACCCTCATCAGCTCCAACGACCACTGGTACGTCAGCCGCTGGGGGCAGACCAGCGTGGCCTGCCCGTAGGCACAACAACGTGAAGACAAGGAGGATGCAATGCCACCGCTACTTTGGCGCATCGAAGGGGCGAGCGCGACGCCTGACCGTGATGGCTGGCAGCAGGGTATCGCCCTGCACCTCCAGTTCCAGCCGCTGACGATCATCCGTATCCGGCGCGACGGCCTGATCCGTGGGTACCTGGCGCTGGAGGGCTGCCCACACTGTCGGCCGGACGGCTGCGACCACACATGCCCGCGCGCGCTGTTTGCCCAGCTTGTGCGCACAACCCTACCCGGCATCATGCTTGCCCCGGTGACTCGGATCGTGCCGCACACCAGCGAGATCCGCCGGCTCGCCGCGCGGCCGACCCACCACGCCCAGCCGCTCGATACGGCTATGCTTGCCC
>JBAXES010000565.1:0-3346 GCA_037140315.1 Chloroflexales bacterium | reverse complement strand
ACATGGATCTGACCGTCATCCTGGTGAACAACTTCACCTACGGCATGACCGGCGGGCAGTCCGCGCCCACCTCGCCGGTTGGCAGCTTCAGCACCACCACGCCCTACGGCAACGTCGAACACCCGCTCGACATCTGCGAACTGGCCAAGGCGATTGGCGCGCCCTACGTGGCCCGCTGGCCGGTCAGCTACCCGTACCAGCCGATCAAGTCGATCGCCCAGGGGATCACTAAGCGCGGGTTCGCGCTGATCGAGATGCTGGTGCCCTGCCACACGGCCTACGGGCGGCGCAACGGCCTGAAGGACCTGGAGGTGATCTGGCAGTGGTATCGCGACCACGTGGTGCTGATCGATGAGCACGAGCACACGATGCAGTTCGGCTCGCCGGAGGAGCGCGCGGCCCTGAGCGACAAGATCAAGGTCGGCGTCTTCCAGGACGTCGAGCGCGAGAGCTTCGATCAGCGCTGGGCAGCGCTCGTCGAGAGGGTCAAGCTATGAGACAAGAGATCCGCATCTGCGGCTTTGGCGGGCAGGGCGTGATCACCGCCGCAGTGATCCTGGGCAAGGCGGCGGCGGTCTATGACGGGAAGATCGCCTGCCAGACCCAGTCGTACGGCCCCGAGGCCCGCGGCGGCGCGGCCAGCGCCATGGTGGTGATCGACGATGAGCCGATCGGCTACCCCGGCGTCCACGCCGCCGACATTCTGGTGGCCATGTCGCAGGAGGCGTTCACCCGCTACGGGCGCGAGGTGAACCCCGACAGCATCATTATCATCGACCCCGACACGGTCTTTAGCTGGGACATCCCGCACGTCGTCCACCCGGTGCGCTCGACCAAGATCGCCGAGGAGCTGGGCAATGTCGTGGTCGCCAACATCGTGATGCTCGGCGCGCTGACCGCCCTGAGCGGGGTCGTCTCGCACGAGGCGATCCTGGCCGCGACCCTGGCGAGCGTGCCGGCCCGCTTCAAGGAGCTGAACCGCAGCGCGCTTGAGGCCGGGATCGCCGCCGGGCTGGGCGACGCGTCCTAGCTGCAATACCTTTCAAATAAGAAATCTGCCGCCGCGCAGCCCGCACCCCCAACCCCTCTCCCGCACGCAGGAGAGGGGCGTATATTGTTCCCTGACGAGAAACACCCCCCTTCGCCATCTCTGTTCCCTGTTCCCTGTAACCTTGTCTAATGCTATAGTACGGCCCATGAAGCCACGCAACCCCCACGCCGCCGCGCTCGTCGCGCTCGTCCTGCTCACGCTGCTGCCGCTCGCCGCCATGGCCCAGCCCGCGCCGCCAGATGGATTCGCCGACCCGGCCTTCCGCCAGATCTGGTCCGTCGCAGACGCGCCGGTCGCCGCCGGCAGCGCCGGTCGGTCGTGGACGTGGGGCGAGCTGCCCGGCGAGCGCCGCTACGAGCGCTACGACCAGGCCCCCGGCGCGGCCCGCCTGGTGCAGTACTTCGATAAGGCGCGCATGGAGGTTAGCGACCCGGCTGGCGACCGCCGCTCGCCCTGGTTCGTCACCTGCGGCCTGCTGGTCGTCGAGCTGATCGCCGGGCGCACCCAGGTCGGCGCGGCGGCCTTCGCGCCGCGCGCCCCCGCCGACATCCCGGTCGTCGGCGACCTGGCCGGCAACCCCGACGCGCCGACCTACGCGATGCTCGCCCCGCTGGCCGCCATCGATGGCGGCCAGCGGGGCGAGCATCGCGTAGGTCGGCGCGTCGGGGTTGCCGGCCAGGTCGCCGACGACCGGGATGTCGGCGGGGGCGCGCGGCGCGAAGGCCGCCGCGCCGACCTGGGTGCGCCCGGCGATCAGCTCGACGACCAGCAGGCCGCAGGTGACGAACCAGGGCGAGCGGCGGTCGCCAGCCGGGTCGCTAACCTCCATGCGCGCCTTATCGAAGTACTGCACCAGGCGGGCCGCGCCGGGGGCCTGGTCGTAGCGCTCGTAGCGGCGCTCGCCGGGCAGCTCGCCCCACGTCCACGACCGACCGGCGCTGCCGGCGGCGACCGGCGCGTCTGCGACGGACCAGATCTGGCGGAAGGCCGGGTCGGCGAATCCATCTGGCGGCGCGGGCTGGGCCATGGCGGCGAGCGGCAGCAGCGTGAGCAGGACGAGCGCGACGAGCGCGGCGGCGTGGGGGTTGCGTGGCTTCATGGGCCGTACTATAGCATTAGACAAGGTTACAGGGAACAGGGAACAGAGATGGCGAAGGGGGGTGTTTCTCGTCAGGGAACAATATACGCCCCTCTCCTGCGTGCGGGAGAGGGGTTGGGGGTGCGGGCTGCGCGGCGGCAGATTTCTTATTTGAAAGGTATTGCAGCTAGGACGCGTCGCCCAGCCCGGCGGCGATCCCGGCCTCAAGCGCGCTGCGGTTCAGCTCCTTGAAGCGGGCCGGCACGCTCGCCAGGGTCGCGGCCAGGATCGCCTCGTGCGAGACGACCCCGCTCAGGGCGGTCAGCGCGCCGAGCATCACGATGTTGGCGACCACGACATTGCCCAGCTCCTCGGCGATCTTGGTCGAGCGCACCGGGTGGACGACGTGCGGGATGTCCCAGCTAAAGACCGTGTCGGGGTCGATGATAATGATGCTGTCGGGGTTCACCTCGCGCCCGTAGCGGGTGAACGCCTCCTGCGACATGGCCACCAGAATGTCGGCGGCGTGGACGCCGGGGTAGCCGATCGGCTCATCGTCGATCACCACCATGGCGCTGGCCGCGCCGCCGCGGGCCTCGGGGCCGTACGACTGGGTCTGGCAGGCGATCTTCCCGTCATAGACCGCCGCCGCCTTGCCCAGGATCACTGCGGCGGTGATCACGCCCTGCCCGCCAAAGCCGCAGATGCGGATCTCTTGTCTCATAGCTTGACCCTCTCGACGAGCGCTGCCCAGCGCTGATCGAAGCTCTCGCGCTCGACGTCCTGGAAGACGCCGACCTTGATCTTGTCGCTCAGGGCCGCGCGCTCCTCCGGCGAGCCGAACTGCATCGTGTGCTCGTGCTCATCGATCAGCACCACGTGGTCGCGATACCACTGCCAGATCACCTCCAGGTCCTTCAGGCCGTTGCGCCGCCCGTAGGCCGTGTGGCAGGGCACCAGCATCTCGATCAGCGCGAACCCGCGCTTAGTGATCCCCTGGGCGATCGACTTGATCGGCTGGTACGGGTAGCTGACCGGCCAGCGGGCCACGTAGGGCGCGCCAATCGCCTTGGCCAGTTCGCAGATGTCGAGCGGGTGTTCGACGTTGCCGTAGGGCGTGGTGGTGCTGAAGCTGCCAACCGGCGAGGTGGGCGCGGACTGCCCGCCGGTCATGCCGTAGGTGAAGTTGTTCACCAGGATGACGGTCAGATCCATGT
>JBAXES010000564.1:0-3348 GCA_037140315.1 Chloroflexales bacterium | reverse complement strand
GCGGCCACGGGAAAGAAGATCGGCAGCCAGGCTGCGGCCAGGCCGAGTCGCTCCTGGGCGTCGCCGCGTGCGAGGGTGGTGATCAGGTAGCGCACCAGGGTGCTCTTGCCGCTGCCGGGGTCGCCGAGGACGACCAGGAATGGCTGCTCGCGGACATAGTCGTGGAGCGCGAGGGGCGCGCCGAGGGGGCTGCTTTGTTCCGGGCGGGCGTCGCTGCGCGGGCGGGCGAAGATCGGGATGTAGATCTGCTCGAGGCTGATGCGGGCAGCTGATTGGATCTGCATGATGCCGCGAAAATCGAGGGCCCCGAAGGCTTCGATCACAAAGGCCCGGTAGCGTACAAAGAGGGCGGTGAGATCGGCCGCGCGCGGCGCGGGGTGCGTGTAGAGGTTGCCGTGGACGATCGTCTGCTGGACGTGGGCGATGTGGGCGCCGCCGGAGGCGACGATCGCCTGCCCGAGGGTGCCGGCGATCAGGCGGTCGAGGAGCTGCTCAGCGGGGCGATTTGCGCGGAGCATATCGAGGCTGGCGCGGTCGGTCGGGCCGGGCAGCAGATGGTGCAGGCGGGCCTGGGCGGTGATTGCCTCGGGCAGCAGGCGACCGAAGAGCAGGATGAGGGCCTGGGCGAGGGCGCGCCATGCTGGCAGATCCTGGCTCTGCTCGTGGGCTGCGGGCCGCAGGGTGCGGCGGTAGTGATCGACCAGCGGGGCCAGGTTGGGCTTCGCCGCTAGCAGGAACTCTTCGATGGCGATGCGGCGGAACTGAGCGGCGGCGGGAGACGGGTCGGCCAGCAGGCCGAGCAGCGCATCGACGGCGGCGGGGTCGGCGACCTCTCGGCGCAGGCGGGCGCTGGCCTGTGCGACGGCGCGCTCGAACGCGGCGGCGATCGGCGGGCGCTCTAGGTCGCGCAGTGTGGCCAGACAGGTCGGCAGTGACTCCCTATCCGCCGCCGCATTGGATAGGGAGTCACCAGCGTCGCGCAGCGCAGTGCTGAGGGCTGTGGCGAGAGTGCTCACGCAGGTCTTCGCTCCTTGGGCCAGAGATCTTCCTGCAGCAGGTGGCGCAGAAGGATCTCGGAGTCGTCGTGGCAGGTGGCGCGGGTGCGATTGCGATCAATGGACAGGGTGTCGTGCAGTCGGCGCTTGGCAACGTCGGCGCTTTTGCCGCTGCGAGCGGCGTCGGTGATGCGGGGCCAGGTGAAGGGATACATCATAAATACCTCCGTAGCCTTACGATAGAGCGGAGCCACCTAGTCCAATGTCGCTATCAGGCCAGCTGCCGGCAGCGCCTGTGATCTCGGCGTCTAGTGCGTTCCAGCGCTCGGGTGCCCAGATCTCAAGGTAGGTGTCCATCCCGACGATCACTGCGTGGTCGGCGATGGCGGCGTAGGCGCAGAGCTGCTGGGGCAGGCGGACGATATGGTCGCCCTCGTCGCTCAGGGCGCTTGCGGCGGCGAAGAGCAGGCGGCGCAGGCGGCGCTCGGCGGTGCCGCCGAGCGGCAGGGCGCTGACGCGACCGGCGAGGGTCTTCCAGGAGTCCTGCGGGAACACCTGGAGGCAGGGGTCAAACCCGCGGGTGACCACCAGGCCGTCGGTGAGCAGTGGGCGAAGCGCGCTGGGGAGCGTCAGTCGGCCGGAGGGATCGATAGGTTGTTCCCAGGTTCCTAGTAGCATCGGGGGTGTACTTTGATAGGCTCTATTTGGTGAGTGTCTGCTGCTTATTGGGTTCTTATTGGGTTCTTATTGGCGCTCTATTACACATTAAAGTGTCGCCATTGCAACCAACTATAGCATATAGTACGAATAGCTACGCATATGTCACCCGGCCTATTTTGGGCGAAAATTAGGCTGCGGCATGTACAAAACTGAGACTTGCAGATTTCCTTACTATGGTATATAGTTCTCCCAGTCTCATCGCGATAGCGCGGCCAGTAGCAAGGGGAACATGATATGGAGAGGGCAGCGTGATCAAGGTGCTCCAGCGCAGCGTGGCGCGGAGGTACCCAGCATCAGCGCAAGCCGAAGGGGGTAAGCGAGACAATTAAGAAACTGCTAAGGCAGAGACCGCACACTAACAATAGCCCAATAACTACCCAATAAGAACCCAAAATGGTCAAATCGGAGCGACTTCTACTAGACAAACACCCAGCAAGTGTAGTACTATAAGCCTGGGTGCGAGAGGCAAGGAACAGACATGCTGACCGACATCATGAGAAGGGACAAGAGTTCCGACCCGGAGGCGATCGCGGTGCAGGTTCCGCTGCGGGTAATCGGTCTTTCCACTGCCTATGCGGCCGTGCTCAGCAGCCTGGAGCGCCGATTTCCCATCAAGCCCGATCATATCTGGGCGGAGGTAGCCGGTGGTGTTGTCATCTCGCTGCTGCCGATCGCGTTAGAGGCGCGGCGGAACACCAAGCTCGACTGGCGGACCTACGAGACGGCTCTGTGGCTGAGCTTCTTTGCGTCGGGCGTACCCATCATCCTCTGGCAACTCGGCGAGGCTATGCTACGGCAGCTCGAGCTACTCCGCTACACCGGTGGCCGGGATCGAGGAAGTGTAGGTTGTTATAATGCCGACAATACCACGTCGCTGGCCCTTCGAGGTCGAGGGAGAGCGGGAGAACGCGATCCAGGCAGCGAGCGAGGCGACGCTGAGCCTATTACAGGCCCAGAGCATTCTTGACACTGCCCGCACAAAGTTGGCCTTAAATCAGGGGCTTGCGCTTGTCCTGCTTGCCGATACTGATCGCTATATCGCTGACTCGGCAACACGCACGGAGCGCATTCGGCGCTACATGGCAATCGCCAGGGGCAAGCCCATTAGTGGTAGGTGGCCTATGGTTGCATTACGGCAGCGTGAAGACGCAGAGGGAAGCCTTGAGATAGCTTGCGACTTACTGGTAAAGGCTGAGCAGAAGCTTGAGCACGCACGCGACCGCATCTCGCAGAACCCGGCCCTGGTTGAGGCGATCATCGCTGACGTCTCTACGCTCCAGGCCCGCGCCCTGACGCAGATGGAACGCTTTGTGCGCCTGCTGACTGAGGCCGGGATCGGTCGTGACTAGCTAGGCCCTCAGGGCCTCCCCCACTTTTCTCATCTCTATTTCGCTTATAGCGTGTAGCTATGCGAGAGGTCGCGCCGACAAAAGCGGCGCGGCCTCTCTTTGGCATTTCTCCTGTAACTAGCCGCCACCTGCTCCGCTTGCTCTACCTTCATCGCTGGCCTCCTCGTACGCTCTCCAACTGAGTGCTGTGATCTAGATTGAGTGTACTCGATCCTGCACCTGCGAATATGCGTGAAACTACGTATCTTCAGACGTAGGTTTGCAGCTAGGGCCTAGGCGTAGCC
>JBAXES010000563.1:0-3349 GCA_037140315.1 Chloroflexales bacterium | reverse complement strand
GGTGGCCGATGTGCTGGCCCAGGCCCGCGACGATGCGCGGGGCAAGGGTGGCGAGGCCACCGGCGCCGCCGCCTTCCTGGCCGAGCTGCGCGGCGAGCTGGCGACGTTCGCGCCGTGCGGCCCGCCGGCGAGCCGCGCGGCGTGGCTCCCCTGGTGCGGCCCCTACCTCGCCGCGCTGTGGGCGGGCGAGACGAACGAGGCCGCCTGCCGACTGGCCGGGGTGGCGGCCTCGACGGTCTTTACCTACGGGAGGCGCACGCCGGACTTTACCGAGGCCCGCGCGGGGGTGCGTGAGGCCGCCCGGGCCATCGGCGAGGCCCCGCGCAAGGCCGCGTAGCCATACAATCTACGCGACAAAACCTGATAAAACCTGACTTTCTTTGCGAGAGGGGTGCGCCGCAATGCGACAAAAGCTGACAAAAGTTAACACGGCCGCCCCAACAGCCGATGGTAAGCGGCGCTTCCTGGCCGCCCTGGAGGGCCTGACCGAGGGGAAGCGGGTGCGCCAGGCCGCCCAGGCCGCCGGCGTGCATCGGGCCACGCCCTACCGCTGGCGCGCCCAGGACTCGGCCTTCGCCTCCGCCTGGGCGGCGATCGACGATCGGCAGTATGCTGCCTTCCTGGTGCGGTATGAGGCCGCACAGGCCGCGCGCCTCGCCGCCCGCGCGCGCCGCTATGCGGAGCTGCGCCCCATCTTCGCGGCCAACGCGGCGAAGGCCAGGGCCGCCAAGCGGCGCTGACCGCCGCGTTGGTGCCAGGTGTCCAAGTTGGACACCTGGCGGAATCCGCCAACGTTGGCGCGTTTGACCACCACCCGCCGCGCCAGCGGCGTGCCCGGCGACTGGTCAAGTTGACCAGTCGGCCCCACCTAGTGGTATTCCGCCGCCGCCCTGCTAGATGTTGTGACAGAACCTGTCAAATTCCAAACCGTTTGGGATTTGCCACGCGCACGACCTGGTTGTAACAATTTGTTACAAGTGGCCCCCATCAGGACAGCCCCGCGCGCGCGTGTGACGTTGGAGCATGTCCAACCTTACTATTGTTAAGGTTGCCCGGCCCGCGCGCGCGTGGGGCGCAGGAGTTGGGCAGGAGTTGGGCAAGAGTACAACCCGCGCACCGTCGCCCGCCACCACCACCACCCGCCGCGCCAGCGGCGTGCCCGGCTGGGCCTGCGGAGCCAACGCCCGCAACGGCGTGCCGCGCTCCCGCGAGGACACCCGCCGCGCGATCAGGGCGCTGCTGATGACGCCGCGCTGGGTGGCGCGGTCGGACAGCTGGATCGCTGAGACGGTGGTGTGTGGAAAGAACCTTGTCGCAGATGTTCGAGCGCAGTTAGAGGCAATCTGTCTAATAGACAGATTCGATGAACTGGAGCGAAAGAACGGAGGAACCTACCCGCGCACCGTCGCCCGCCAGCCCGCGCCGGCTGCGGTGGCTGCGGTGGCTGGGCCGCAGACGTGACAACGCCCAGGTGGTCAACTTGACCGCCTGGGCGTTTCTGACGTGGGCAGGCCGGCTACAGCCTGGCCGCGTAGGGTTGCTGCCCGCGATCTGGCCGGGGGGTGCGTTGTGCCGTCGTAACGCCCAGGGCGGCACGCGCGTTCGGAAGCCGCCTGTAAACTGCCCCGAAAACAGGTAGACAAAGCCTTGATAATATGGTATTATCAAGGGGTAGCGATGTGCTACACACAAAAAGAGGCCCCGGCGCTGCTGGTACAGCCCGAGGCCCGAGACACGGGAGAGAACCCCAATGTCCACCGTCAATTCTACCACCACCGCCGCCCCCCGCCTGGCCGACACCGACTGGGCGCGCTTCCGCGCCGAGGCCGAGGCCCTGGCCGCCGAGCTGAAGGCCGCCACGCCGCACCTGACGGCCCGCGCGGCCGGCGACTGCGCCGCCGCCGAGGTCGAGGCCCGCTACGCCGCCGAGCTGGCCGCCCAGGCCCCGCAGGTGTGCGCGGTGTCTGACATCCTTGACGACCTGGTGAGCGCGGTTGACGCGGCCCGCGCGGCCACCGACGCCCCGCGCTGGCGCAACGCCATCGACGCCGCCTTCGATCACCTCCTGCAGGTCGAGACGGTCGAGGTTGACGCGCACGGCGCGCTCACCTACGCCAGCGAGAGCGGCCACACCTACCACGCGAACGGCGCGTGCCAGTGTCGCGCCTTCCTGGCCGGCCAGCCCTGCAAGCACCGCGCCGCCGCCCGCCTGGTGAAGAACGCCCTGGAGCACCGCGCCGAGGCCGGCCTGCTGCGCTTCCCGCAGCCCGAGACCCGCCGGGCCGCCTAGCCGTAGCAGCCTGGGCGGGCCGCCCCTCGGCCCGCCCCTCGTGAGAGGAGCGACCCCATGAGCGCCGACACCGCCGCCCCCGTGGCCCTCACCGTACACGCGCTGCTCGACGGCTGGCCCGTCGATCTGGCCTTCGACCTGCCGCCCGCCCGCCTGGGCGCCGCCCTCGACCGCCTGGCCGAGCTGGGCTACGCCCCCCGGCAGGACGCGCCGGCCCGCCCTGCTGCCCGCTGCACGGCGTGGCCAAGGTCAAAGAGTCTGAGCGCAAGCCGGGCACCTACTTCTGCGCCGCCAAGATGGGCGATGGAAGCTACTGCAAAGAGCGCCCGGTCTGACGCCCGCATATGCGCCCCCCGGCAATGGGCCGGGGGGCCGCCCCCTACAGAGGCCCCCCAATGATCGATGACACCCTGGCCCAACTGCTGGCCGCCCTCGGCCCGGAGCGCCGCCCCGTGGCCCAGCTGTGGGGGGCCCTCGGCCTCACCCGCCGCGACTTCGCCGCCCTGCTCAACGCCCAGCGCGACGCCCTGGCCGCCGCCGGCGTCGAGCTGCACACGGCCACCGTATCGCAGGCCCATCAGGCCCGGCTCAATGTCGCGGTCGAGGGCCGGCGCGTGGCCGCCCTCAGCATACCCGCCGCCCAGAGGGTCGAGGATGCGCCCCTGGCCGTGCGACCGCCGGCCCCGCTGGCCCCCCTCGGCGCGCTGGCCGACGCGGCCGCCGCCGCCGACACGGCCGCCGCCCGGGGCGCGCTGGCCCGCTACCGGGCCGGGCTGGCGGCCGAGACGCGCCGCGCCCAGGATGCCGACCTGGCCCGCTGGGGGGCGTACCTGGTGGCCGTGGGGGTCGAGGGCGCCGTGTGCGCGTGGCCCGATGACGCCAGCTGCTGGGCCGGCGTCTCGTGGGGCCTCGTCGAGGGCTTCATCGCGTGGCAGGAGGCCCAGGGCTACGCCCGCGCCAGCATCGCGCGCGCGCTGTCCACCGTGCGCTGCTACGCGGCCCAGGCCGCCCGCGCCGGCGCGCTGTCCGCCGACGCGCTGCGCCTGATCGAGACGGTGA
>JBAXES010000562.1:0-3352 GCA_037140315.1 Chloroflexales bacterium | reverse complement strand
AAGCTCTACCCGACGCTCAACCCATCAGAATAAGATGGACGGAGTACTAGTACTGTTTTCTGGAAATGCGTACCGAGTTGTGACGCGAGGATGCGAGGACGCGATGGCTTCGCATCCTCACATTTCTCCTTATGGGCACAGTGCCGGTCGTTGGGGAACCCCACTTCTTTGGATGGCGGTAAGCGGCGCTATATCTACAGCGGTTCAACTATCCGGCTAGGCGACGGACGTCGCGATAAGCGCGGCGGCGCGCCTGGCACCATCATTGGCTCGCAGGCGTGCGCCCAGCGCGGCGGCACCGCTGCGGATGTTCGGGTCGCTGATGGCCCGATCAATGGCTGCGGCGAGCGCGGATGCCGAGAGGGCGCTCAGGCGCGGGGTGGCGACCCCGGCCCTGAGCTGGGCCACCCGCCGCGCCCAGAAGAGCTGGTCGGCGGCGAAGGGCGTGATTACGCTGGGCACACCGGCGCGCAGGCCGGCGGCGGTGGTGCCGGCCCCGCCGTGATGGACGACCGCCACTGGGCAGAGCGGCGCACCTGCTGGCCGGCGAATGGCCTATCCTCAATGGTGATCGGCGTTTGGCGGTGGCCCCACGATTTCGAGGTGGTATGTTGGCGCAAGGTCCAACAAGTGCTGGATGGCCATTTGAACCATTTCAGGCGATGCAGGGGGCGGCACTACAAGCTCCTGGGTCGGCACGCCGAGCTCAATGAAGAACCGCTCAACACCTGCAGGAAAGGTTCACTGGAGCAACCGCGCGGCCGTGGCACCCTCAACTCAACGGGAAACGTGTATCTTGCTGACACAATTTTGCGCAGGTTGCTCGCGCGTGATTGTATCATGCGCCGATCGGGCTAGAACGTGGTCTGCTCCACATCATCGGCGAACCACATCTCGGGCGGACCAAGCAATCCGGCATTGCCCATCGCCGACTTGAGCGCATCAGAGTTAGCGAAGGCCATCGCCGTTGGCGCGTCGTTGAAGCGGTGCGTAATCACAATCGTGTTGGGCTCGTGGCTGTCGCGGTGGACACTCGCCTGGCTCACGCCGAACTCCTTGCGTACCGACCGAAGGCCGTCGTACAGGCCCTTCCAGTGCTCATAGTCTGAGACCGTGTGCTTCACGAAGAGGGTTGTTGCCATGAGCATGCTCCTTATAATGATGCGTGCGAGCGGAAAAATGCACCCGGGATCAGACCGCGTTCCATTTTGGATAGTTATTAATTCGCAATCAGCTTAGCACTATTGTTAAGGAAGCGCAACTAAGACAAGGGTGCCAAGGCGCTGCCTTGTCACGTGCAGGATTATTCTGCGCATTTGTTGCAGAGATAAATGGCGCATTGTCGCCTGGTAAGCAGGCTACATCACGCCGATCACCAGGCTCTCACGGGCTGCCTCGACGACCTCTCTGGTCACGCTCTGCAGCTGGTTGATGGTGAGCACCCGTGCGATCTGCACGAAGAGGCGCTGGAGGAGCCGAAAATTGCCGTTGGTGATGCGGATGATCGCTGCCAACGTCTCGGCATCCGTAAAATCGACCGTGTCCGCCGTCATTCCCAGGTGCGTCCAGTGGTGTGCGAGGATGAAGCGGACTTCCGCCTCACTCAGGGGGCGGAAGTGATGCACAAAGCCCACCCGCGAGTAGAGCTGCGGGTAGCGGGCCATGCGTTTCTGGATCCCCGGCATGCCCATCAGCACCAGGCCGATCTGGCCCAGATCGTAGCGGTCGCGCATGATTTCGAGGGCAATTAGCTTGAGCCGATCGGCCTCATCAATGATGAGCAATTCCATCCAGCCTTCCAGGCGTCGTGGTGGCGCGTCGTCCGGGGCGGTCGCGCGCGCACGCGCGTCCTCGACCGCTTGGGTGAGTTGATGGCCGGCAAAGCGCAGCGCATCATCGAGCTGCCGCGGCGAACAGACGACGGGGGCGGTCAAGAAGACCGTCCGACACGCGGCGAGATCCGCAGGCACGAGGGCAGGCTCCCGCTGGCGGAAGGCGTACTGATCAATGGCATCCCAGTGTGCGTAGGAACGCGCCGAAAGGGTTTTGCCGACGCCCGGTGGCCCATAACACAGCCCAATATAGCGATCCCGGCGACAGGCCTCACAGAACTCCACAAAGCGGCGATACTCCTTCGTGATCACGAAGGGCTGGGCGGGGGCGGCGGGGAGCTCAGTCATCGGTGTACCGTTTCACGCGGGCGGACGCGGGAGCGGCGGATGGCGCCGTCGGTGGTGCGGGTGGGGGTTCAACCGACAGGTGCGGCAAGAGCCGCTCGAGCATGGCACGGTGGGCGTTCGCTTCAGTATGCAGCTGATGGCGCTGATGGTTCCGTGCCTGGATAATCTCTTTGAGGCTGATCGTCTGCCCGTCCAATTCTTGGGCAACGGCCCGACAGAGAAAGCTTCCCTGGTGGTAGACCCGGATTTCGGCCATGTCGCGCGGGTCATAGCGGATGACGACGGCCTCGCCAATGTAGGCGGCCAGGGTCAGATCGAGATAGCGGAAGCCCTGGAAGTGGATGCCATCGCGTTGGACCCGGCGGGATTTGGCCACCGTGAGCAACAATAGATCGAGCTGCGTGAGCGAGTCGGGCATGCGTGGGATGAAGGCTCCGGCCTCCCAGCGCGCTTGAGGTGCCTGTCCGGTCTCCCCATGGATACCTTGGTGATAGTCATCGAGCAGAAACCTCGTCAGGCGCGGCGCGAACGCCGGCAAAGGTGAGGGTAGGTGCGGCGGGCGGGGTCTTGGGCAGCGTATACCCCGGCTGATGACAGAGCCACCGTTGGTTCAGGGTCTGAAAGAATCGTTCGATCCGTAATGGTGAGCCATGGGCGGGCGGGGCGGCCACGCTCATCGTAGAGCCATACATCTAACAAACAATGGTCGGCCTGCCAGAGTTCGTTTGAGCGGGTCGCTTCACGGCGGTAGAGCATCTCGAAGGCCTCCTGGTAGGCCCGCGTCCCCTGCTGGGTCAACGTCACCAGGCCGGGGTCGAGCTGCGCAATGATCTGGGCGATGGTGCGGTAGCTGGGGAGCGGCCAGCCCTGTGCGGTGACGATGGGGGCGATCTGGCGATGGATGGCGGCGGCGCTGAGCGGCGGGGCCTGGAGGGCGAGCCCTTCGATGAGGAGCTGGAGGTCGGGCGGCACGCGACGGTGCGTGCCCCGGTCAGCGCGCGGTTGGTGGGCGAGGCCCTGCTGACGATAGCGGGCGAGCCAGGCCTGCAGCGTCCGGTAGGCGAGGCCATGCTGGGCGGCGATGGCGCGGAGGGCGATACCGGCCTCCAGGTGTGGCTGAAGCAGCGTAAAGCGGGCCAGGGCGGTGGCGCGCTGGGCGTCGTCGAGCGCGG
>JBAXES010000561.1:0-3355 GCA_037140315.1 Chloroflexales bacterium | reverse complement strand
GCCATGGGCGCGATGCGGCGGATATCCTCCGCGCCCGCGCCGCCGCCGACTTCCGCGACCTGGTGTGCGCGGAGGATATCCGCCGCATCGCGCCCATGGCCCTGCTCCAGCGCCACAGCCTCCAGCTTGACGCCTACGCCCGGAGCTACGCCGATGAGCGGGCGGCCATCGACGCCGCCCTCGCCAGCCTCCTGCTTGGCGACTCCGCCCTGCCCGCAACGCGCCGTAAGCGCAGCACCGTCCGTAAGATCGAGGGCGAAGCGTGAAAACCACCCCCCTCGTCGTTCTAAGCATTATGGGATAGCAAGCGCACATACGACAAGGAACCCTCTGCATGCGCGCACTCCCGCAGGCGGCCCGCCTCTACCTCGTCGGCCTCTGGTGTACGGCGCTCCTCCTGTCAGTCGGAACCTCCATCCTCTGCTGGCCCACGTTCCTCATCTACTGGTCCAATCTGCTGAGTGACCCCAAAGTTAATGGCAATATCGTCGTGGCGACGGGCGTCGTCACCCTCTCGGCCCTGATCTTCGCGGCCATGCTTATGGTGGGCGACCTGACCTCGTTTGAGATCGAGGATGACCGCACGATCTCGATCAGCGTGGCCCTGCTGATCGCCGGGGTCACCGCGCTGCCCTGGCCCCTGATCATCGCCGTGGTGATCGTGGGCATCATGAGCGCCGCCCTGGCCCGCGACACCTCGTGGTGGCAGATGGCATCGATCATCGCGGTGCGGGCGATCAGCGTGGTGGTCGCCACCGGGATCGCCTATCTGCACATGAGCGGCAGCTCCGCTCGGCCAGACCTGGGCAACTTGCCCTACACAACCCCGATCTCGCTGGTCGCCCTGCTCGCCACCGGCGCCGCCGTCTACGCGATCGAGCGCACCGCCGAGGGCGGCCTGGCCTGCTTCACCGAGGGCAAACCCCTGCGCGCGGCCATACGCTTCCGCAGCGACGAGGTGCGCTGGCATGTGCTCATGCTGGCCCCGCTGGGCGGGCTGCTCGCCACACTCTGGCAGATCAACGGTTTCGCCTTTATGCTCGGCATCGTGCCCGTGGTGGTGCTGCACACGGCATTCCGCAACCAGGGCGAGCTCCTGCGCTACAGCACGAAGGTGCAGAACCTCGCCGCAGACTCGTCGGCCCTCTCCAATAAGCTGGAGCGCCTGCAGGGGCTGATGGTCGCCCTGATCAGCACCCGCGACGTGCCGGCCATGCTGGAGCTGCTCTGCCACCGCCTCGCCGTGCTCATGAACGCCTCGAACGGCTGGGTCGTCCTGCTCGACGACCTCCAGGAGCCGGCGATGGTTGCCGCCTATAACCTGCCCATCCCGGTGGACGGCGCCGGCCCCTTCCCGGTGCCCTTCCCCAAGAGCTACGAGACAGTGCTGGGCCGCCAGCGGGTGATGATGTTCACCGACCAGCACATACAGACCCTGGCGCCGCTGCCCGAGCTGACCCAGAACCTCTACTGGAACGCGCTGGTCTGCATCCCGCTGGTCGAGGAGAAGCGGGTGATGGGCGCGATCTGCTTCACCTTCCCCGAGATCCGCGGGCTCTCCGAGGACGAGCAGCGGGTCCTGATGACCTTCGCGCGCCAGGCGGCCACGGTGATCCAGAACGCCCGGCTCTTCCGCAAGGTGCAGGAGTCGCAGGCCGAGCTGATCCAGTCCTCGAAGCTGGCCGCCGTGGGCACCTTCGCCGCCGGCATCGCCCACGAGTTCAACAACCTGCTGGCCGGCATGCTCGGCTACGCCCAGCTCGGCCTGGCCAGCCCCGACGACGAGACGAAGAACGAGTCGCTCAAGGTGGTGGTGGACACGTGCAAGCGCGGCAAGAGCATCACCGGCAGCCTGCTCACCTTCGCCCGCCGCCAGGAGCCGCGCCGCGAGCTGGCCGACCTCTACGACGCCGTCCAGGGCACCCTGACCCTGATGGAGATCGAGCTGCGCAAGCACAATATCAAGATCGCGCGCAAGATCAGCCCGGTGCCGCTCACGATCTGCGACTCGGGGCAGATCTCGCAGGTGTTCCTGAACTTTCTGACCAACGCCCGCGACGCGATGAAGCCCGACGGAGGCACGCTCACGGTGCGGCTGGACAGCGACGAGCGGCGGATCACCCTGAGCGTGACCGACACCGGCTGCGGCATCCCCGACGCGATCCGCGACAAGATCTTCGAACCCTTCGTGACCACCAAGGGCGCCCTGGGCGGCAGCGCCACGCCCGGCACCGGCCTGGGCCTCTCGGTGTCCTACGGGATTGTGAAGAGCCACGGCGGGGCCTTCGAGATCGACAGCGAGCCCGGCAAGGGCACGACGATGACCATCCAGCTGCCGATCGTGGCGAGCCCCCAGGAGGCCGCCGCCATGGCCACCGCCGAGCAGGAGCCTGAGGATCTGCCGAGCCTGAACCTGCTGGTGGTGGATGACGACATCTCGATCAGCAAGTCGCTCCAGGGCCTGCTAGAGCACATCGGCCACAAGGTGACGATCTGCGCCGACGGGCTGAGCGCCCTGGACGCCTACCGGGCGCGCGGGTTCGACATTGTGCTGAGCGATCTGGCGATGCCGGGGATGAGCGGCATCCAGCTGCTACGCGAGCTGCGCGCCTACGACCCGGAGGCCCGCGTGCTGATCTTCACCGGCCAGGCCACGCCCAGCCTAATCGATGATGCCACCCGCGCCGGCGCCCTGGAGGTGCTGCACAAGCCCTTCGAGCTGGAGGTGGTGCTCAAGGCCATCCGCAGCGCCTACTTCCACCGCCGGGCCGCCGCCGTCGGGCGATAACACCCCGTGATGGTTGTTGGTGGCTTTGCCACCAACAACCATCACTTTAATTCCGGCATCTCGACCGGATCCTCGCGCGGGTCGCAGGCCCCGCAGAACAGCGCCTTCGCCGTGACGATCGCCTTCTGCCCGCCTCTCTGGTCGTGGTAGAGGGCGACGATGTGCGGCATCTCCTGGGCGTGCTCGCGGCAGACCGCCCGCCCGCAGAAGATACACGCCCCGTGGGCCGGTCGCTCGCAGTGCCAGCAGTTCATCGGTTGCTCCCCATCTATATTATCCTGATTATACCGCCTCTAGGGGCGCAGCAGCAGCCCCAGATGCTATTGGTATATGCCAAATAGAGAGCTGCTGCTGCGCCCCTACATTGTGGATAACCCGCCGGGACGATCAGGCTATTGCACCGTATACGCGACAGCCTATAATGGGCTTGTCGGCCCCCTCCCCGCCCTTTAGAAAGATCACCGCGATGCGCCGTGCGGCCCCCGATCAGTCACAGCTAGCGCGCGCCTGTACCGGCATCCCCACCGATGACCCGCAGGCCGCCCTGCGCTTCTGCCAGGCCCTCGC
>JBAXES010000560.1:0-3360 GCA_037140315.1 Chloroflexales bacterium | reverse complement strand
GAGGCATCTTCCAGGCTCGTGCGCGGGAAGACCCCTCGCTGCGCTCGGGGTGACATGGGGCGGCGGATGCCCGGGCGACAGCGTGACATCTGCGGTAGTGTGAGAAGACAGTCACTGACAGATCAGCGTCGGCATGCGCCGGGTGCGCAGCACCTCCTCCACCGCGCTGCCGAGCATCAGGCCGCCCACAGTGCTGCGGGCGTAGCCGCCGATAATGATCACATCGCTCGCAGTGGCGGCGGCGGCGGCGATGATCGCCGGCCCCACCGGCCCGCGATCGCTCAGAAAGTCGCCCCGTACGCCGTAGCGCTCCAGGTAGGCGCGGGCGCTGATGCGCATGCCCTCGGCGGCCATCGCCGTTTCTGCCACGGTCAGCACCGTCAGCCCCAGCTTCCAGCGGCCGGTGAGGTAGGCGGCCAGGGCCAGGGCCTCGGTGGCCTTCGGGCTGCCGTCGTAGGCCAGGAGCAGCCGCTGGAACCGGCTGATCGCCTTGGGCACGGTGAGCACCGGGCGGATCGAGGTGCGGATCAGCGTGTGTAGCCCCGACTTGAGCCGGTCTAGCGGGCCGGGGCCAGGCGGGTAGCTGATCTGGAGCACCACCAGATCGACCCAGCGGCTGCGGTCGCGGATGGCGCCCGCCACGGCGCCCACGTCGATCGCCAGGCGCCCGCTCACCCCCGCCGCCACGCAGCGCCGGTCGAACTCTGCGCGCAGGGCCTGCGTCGCCGGGGACTCGCGCTGCTCGGCGCTGCGCACCACGTGCAGCCCGTAGAGCCGCGACCGCTCGGCCTGGGCGATGGCGACGGCCTGATCGAGGGCCTCCCAGCCGGCCTGCTCGCCGCTGACCGGCACCAGGATCTCGTCGAAGAGCCAGGATCCGTCGTGGCGCTCCAGGTCGCGCCGCCAGGGCGCGGTCGGCGGCGGGCTGTGGCTCTCGGGCAGCGCCATCTCCAGCATAGGCTCGCCGGCCCGGCTGCTCAGATCCTCGGCGGCGGCCTCGGTGCTGATCTCCCAGCCCAGCTGCTGCTCGAGCTCGGCGCGGTGCTCGGCCAGCCAGAGGTAGAGGTCCGTCTCGGTGCGGCCCGGGAAGTCGTGCAGCATACCACGCTGGCGGATCAGCTCGGCCACCGGGAGGTAGATGGCGTCGTACCAGTGGGCGGCGGCCTCCTCAAACTCCACCGGGCGGCTCTGCTCCAGCTCCATATAGTAGCCGTGGACGTAGATGTGCTCGCGCAGCAGCTGGTACTGGCCGGGCGCGGTGGTGCGCAGGTCGAGCCCGGGGCGGCTCTCGTCGAGGCGGGTGGCCTCCAGGAAGCCGGCGTGCTCGGCGGCGATGATCAGGTCGTCGGGCTGCATGTCCGAGCTGATCGCCACGCGGGTGCGGAAATTGATCACATAGGCCTGGATGCTCGTCGCCCCGTTCTGGCGGGCCACCGACACGCGGTGGTTGCCGTCGGACACGAAGTAGACGTCGCCGATCTGGTAGACCTCGATCGGCGGCAGCCCGGCCATCTCGTTGCTGGCCAGCATCACGCGCGCCCAGCGGCCCTCGTCGCTGTCCTGGCGGGGCAGGAAGCTGCGCGTAAAGTCGTGGTAGCGCCCGACGCTGCCCACGATCGCGTCGAGCGGGATCTCGCGCAGCTGGCGATCGCTCACGGCGGTGGCCCGCAGCTTCTGGCGCACCTCATCGAACGAGAGCAGATCGGTCGTCCCGCCGGTGAGCCGGGCCAGCAGGCTCTCGACGGCGGCCTGGCGGCGCAGGCGGCGGAAGTCCGACACGGCGATGAGCATCTGCATGTTGGATGGGGCGCTCATATGCCCTCGATTATAGCACCTCGCCCGGCGGCGCCGGAAAATGTTCAGCGCCCCCGTTTAGCCGACATAGAAATCTGCGGCGCTAGCGGAGCCGCCGCGATGCCAGACACCTACCAGAGGAGGATAGTCGATGAAGTCCACCATGCGCCTGCTCACCCTGCTCACCCTGCTGCTCTCGGCCCTGCTGCTGGGCGCCTGCGGCAGCAAGCCCGTCACCATGGCCGACCTGCCGGTCTACCCCGGCGCCACCGAGCTGAAGCCGGGCGAGAGCAACATCGCCGACACGCTCGCAAATAATGGCCAGCAGGACGCGGCGGTCCGCCAGGCGGCGGGCGTGGGCGGCTCGACCACCCAGAAGGGCTTCGACATTACGGCTGACGTCACCTGGGACCAGGTGAAGACCTTCTACACCGACAAGCTGAAGGCGAGCGGCTGGGCCGAGGGTATGGGCGGGCCGGGCGGCAACATCGCCAGCCAGATGATGGCGCAGGCCAGCCAGAGCAATGATATGCTCAAGACGACGATCTTCTCCAGGGACAAGCAGACGCTGACGGTGATGCGCCTGGCCGACCCGACCGACGCGACCAAGGTGCAGCTGATCCTCTCGCTCAGCACGCAGTAGCGCCGCCGCCGGTTTCCCGATCGCTCGGCCCTAAGCGCTGGCGTTTGGCCGCCAACGCCAACGGCCCACGGCGATGCGCGCGCCCCGGGGCGCGCGCATCGCCGTGGGCCGGGTGGCGGATCGGCCGGTGGTGCGCAGGGGCGGCCTGGCCGTGGCCGCCTGTGTCACGCTCACCCTCGTCTTCGACCACCGCGCGATCGACGGGCACCCCGCCGCCCTGTTCCTCGCCGCCGTCCGCGACCTGCTTGAGGATGCGTCGCAGCTGTAGGGCTACGGTGAGGGTGTGGGAGAGCTTCGCTCTCCTACAAAAAAACTGGTTCTGCTGCCGCGCGGCGAAGCCGCGCGGCAGCAGAACCAGTGCAGCGTGTGCCTGCTAGGCACACATACTACGTCTATCTGGGGAGCTATGCACCGCATAGGCATCATCGTCAACCCCTCGTCGGGCCGCGACATCAGGCGGCTGCTGTCGCGCGCATCGGTCTTCCCCACCGGCGAGAAGATCAGCATTGTCCTGCGGCTCCTGGCAGGCCTCGGCGCCACCGGCGTCGCCGAGGCCCTGCTGATGCCCGACGCCGCCGGGATCGCCGAGCTGCGCGAGGCCACCACGGCCGGGATCGCCCTGGGCCTGCTCGTCGGTGGGCGCGTGCCCCGCGACCTGGCCCTGCGGCGCAACTGCTGCGGGTGCGCTGCCGCGACCGCGAGGAGATCGCCCTGGTGGACGTCTGCGTGGCCCGCCAGCGGTTCCTGGGCGCCCGCGCGATCTGGCAGCCCGGCGACCTGAGCCAGATCTTCGTCACCTTCGCCGACCTGCGCAGCATCGGCCTCACCGCGATCGTCGCCTGGTCGCTGCCGGTCTCGTGGGGCGACCCGTGGGGCGCGCAGATGCGCTTCGGCCCCGGCGGCGGCTCGGTGCTGGCCCCGAT
>JBAXES010000559.1:0-3361 GCA_037140315.1 Chloroflexales bacterium | reverse complement strand
ACCGCAGCCACCACCGCAGCCACCACCGCAGCCACCACCGCAGCCACCACTGCTGCAGCGGGTGAGGTCCTGACAGCCCCCGCCGGCCCCTTTGTCTCCGCAGCCACCCCCGAGCGCGCCGGCAAGTATATCATTGGCTGGCTTGGCAACTGCAATGACTGCCACACCCCGGGCTGGGGCACGCGCCCCTACGAGGGCCGAGTCCCGATGGATAACTGGGTCCTGGGCGGCGAGAAGAACGTTGCGCCCGCCGGCGTGACCTACTCGGCCAACCTGCGCCTGGTGCCCGGCAAGATGACCCTGGCCGAGTTCATCAACGGGTTCCACACCCGAGAGAACCCGCGCATGCCGTGGATCTACTTCCGCGGGATCAACGACAAGGACCTGACCTCAGTCTACGACTTCCTAAAGAGCCTGGGGCCGAAGGGCGACCCGGCCACGCCGTACGCGACATCCACCCCGACGGTGGCGGCTGACCCCAACGCCCCGACGGCGACAGCCAACTCCACCGCGCCCACGACAACAGTCATCGCCGCGGCGGCGACCAAAGTGCCCCCGACCGCCACGCCGCGCCCAGACCTGCTGGCCCAGGACAAGGCTGAGACCGCCCCGGCCGAGGCGTACGTCAAGGCCGATACGCCTGAGCTGGCCGGCGAGTACATCATCTGGGTCGGTCGCTGCAACAGCTGCCACACCGCCGATCTCAAGACCGGCGTCGCGAACTGGACCCCGACCACCCCGAAGGACGACTGGCTGATGGGCGGTCGCAAGTCCACCGGCAACTACGGCACGGTCTACTCGGCGAACCTGCGCCTGGTTCCGAACAACTACACCGCCGACGAGTTTGTCAAGATGATGAAGACCCGCTCGGCCAACCCGCCGATGCCCTGGTTCGCCCTGCACCAGTTCAACGAGAAGGATCTGCGTTCGGTCTATGCTTTCCTGAAGAGCATGGGGCCGAAGGGCGATCCGGTTACGCCCTTTGTGCCGAACCCGGACGGGCCGCCCCCGGCGACGCCCGCGACGTACACGAAGTAGCTTAACCCGTGGGTTCAGGGGAGGGCAATGCTTTCCCCTGAACCTCCTTAACCAAACATTCAGGAGAACAAAACATTGAACCGTTCAGCTCTACACAAAAAGCTTCAGATGGGCCGCTCAGTGGCCAGCTTGGCCCTGCTCCTTGTTATGCTCACGACCGGCTGTCAGCAAAACCCGACCGTGGTGGCGAAGACTGCCGCCACGCCAACGCCAAAAGGCGCGGTGGCCGCGCCTGTGGCCACCCCAGCCCCAGCCCCAGCGATCTCGCCAGAGCGGCTGGCCGCAGGCAAGAAGTTGATCGTCAGCTTCGGCTGTGTCGGCTGCCACACGATCGACACGATCACAGAGGCGCGCGGGGTGATCGGACCAAACCTCACCCATGTCGCCACGCGGGCCGTCACGACGATCGCGTCGCCAGCATACAAGAGCACGGGTAAGGCGACCGTCGCCAGAGAGTATCTGAAAGAGTCGGTGCTTTCGCCCTCCACCTATCTGTCGCTCGAATGCCCCACCGGCCCGTGCCCCGACTTTGTGATGCCGAGAGACTTTAAGACGCGGATCAAGGCCGATGAGCTAGAGACGCTCCTCGATCTGCTCTCGACCCTCAAGTAGCGGTAGGCCCGCGCCCCAACATGAGGTCACCCTCCGGTGGGGGTGTGGGGGCGGCTTCGCCGCCCCCACGTTCTTTTTCTGTTAGGCTTTGGCGGCGAAGCCGCCAAAGCCTAACAGAAAGCAGGTTTGTGTTGCCAGCAACAGCACCGTGCCCCACGCCTCGTGCGGCTTTTGATTTAATGTCTTGACAACACTTACGAGGAGTCGTATACTCTCGGCAGTGTTTGTGACCGGCCTGGCCGTGGGGCCGTTTTTTTACACGGGGGAATGGTGTATATTATACACTATCTCGCCATTGCAGTGCGGCTCTTTTTGCGAATGTATTTAGTGTGTATATTACACTATACCCGGCTACAGGCCGAGTTATCGGAGGTGAAGCGATGACGGCTGAACTCTACCACGACACCCCCGCAGCCGCCCGAGCCCTGGCCGAGGAGATCGGTCGGCTGAAGGCCGCGCGCGGCGCGGTGATCCTGGCCCATAACTATCAGTACGGCGAGATCCAGGATGTGGCCGACTACGTGGGCGACTCGCTGGGCATGGCCCAGTTCGCCGCCCGCAGCGCCGCGCCGACCCTGGTGGTCTGCGGGGTACACTTTATGGCCGAGACCTCGGCGATCCTCTCGCCAGAGAAGACAGTGCTCATCCCCGAGCTGGAGGCGGGCTGCTCGCTGGCCGCATCGATCGACGCCGACCAGCTGCGGGCGTGGAAGGCCGAACACCCCGGCGCGGTGGTGGTGAGCTATGTTAACACGACCGCCGAGGTGAAGGCCGAGACGGATTACTGCTGCACCTCGGGCAACGCCGAGCGGGTGATCCGGGCCATCCCCGAGGATAAAGAGATCCTCTTTCTGCCAGATATGTTCCTGGGCAGCTACCTGCGCCAGGTCACCGGGCGCAAGATGGAGATCTGGGCCGGCGAGTGCCACGTCCACGCCGCGATCAAGCCGGCGATGGTCGAGCGCCAGCGCGCCGCGCTCCCCGGGGCCGAGCTGCTCATCCACCCCGAGTGCGGCTGCGTCAGCAGCACGATGCACTACCTGGCCGCCGGCTCGATCAGCGCCGAGGGCACCCACATCCTCTCGACCGAGGGCATGATCCGCCACGCCGCCCAGAGCAGCTCCGCGCAGTTTGTCGTGGCCACCGAGATCGGCGTGCTCCACCGCATGCGCAAGGCCAACCCCGAGAAGGAGTTCCTGCCGATCGACGACTCGATCTCGTGCCGCTATATGAAGATGATCACCATGGAGAAGGTGCGCGACAGCCTGCGCGACATGGCCCACCCGGTGACGGTTGACCCGGCTCTGGCCGACCGCGCCCGCACCGCTATCCAGCGGATGATTTCTCTGTAGGAGCGCAGCGCAGGACGCAGCGAGCTGCGCCCCTACAGGGCGCGGAAAGGAACTCCGATGATACCCACTCCGCGATATGTCCTATCCGCCCAGCCCCGCGTCGTCCGCGTGGAGCGCACCGGGGTGCTGGTGATCGGCGCCGGCGCGGCCGGGCTGAGCGCAGCCCTGGTGGCCGCCGAGCGCGCCGACGTGACCGTCCTGGTGCGCGGACGCCTGCCCGAGAGCAACTCGGCCCTCGCCCAGGGCGGGATCGCCGCCGCCCTCAACGATGATGACTCGCCGCGCTATCATATCGACGACACCCTGATCGCCGGCGCCGGCCTGTCTGACCGGGGCGCCGTGTCGGCCCTGGCCTACGA
>JBAXES010000558.1:0-3366 GCA_037140315.1 Chloroflexales bacterium | reverse complement strand
GGTGCGGGCGCTGCTGCTCAACGGCGCGACGAACCTGAGCCCGGGGCAGTACGGCACCGGCAGCGCGCGCGAGATCCCGGCGGCCTGGCCGAACAGCGTCGAGGGCTGGGGCCGGCTGAACCTGAGCGAGTCGGTCCAGCTCAGCGGCGCACAGATCTGGCTGCGCGATGTGAGCGGCGGCATCGACAGCGGCGCGAGCGTAGACTACCCGCTGGAGGTGACCAGCGGGAGCCCGCGCCTGCGGGTCACGCTGGCCTGGACCGACTTCCCGGCCACGCCGCTGGCGGACAAGGCCCTGGTGGATGATCTTGACCTGGAGGTGATCGCGCCTGACGGCAGCGTTATCTGGGGCAATAGCTCGGCCGATCTCATCTCGGCCTGCCGGGTAGAGGGGGCAGACCGCTGCAACACGAGCGAGAGCGTGGAGGTCGCGGCGACGCAGCTGGGCACGTACATCCTGCGGGTGACGGGGGCGAGCGTACCGCGCGGCCCGCAGCCCTTCGCCATCGCCGCCATTGTCGCCGGCGGGTCGGTCACGCCGCCGCCCCCGCCGGTGTATACGAACTTTGTCTACCTGCCGCTGCTGGGGCGGTGAGGGCGTGGGAGAGCGAAGCTCTCCCACACCCTCACCATGCGTGGATGCGCCCGATAAGCTTGCGCAGCTCGATCACCCAGAGCACCGTGCTGCCTATGGCGACGCAGACCAGCCAGTCGCCGAGGGACAGCGGCGTGGTGCTGAAGGCCTGCTGCAGCACCGGCACATAGACCACCGCAATCTGGAGCAGCACCGAGAGCAGCACCGCCAGCCAGAGCCAGAGGTTTGCGCCCAGCTTGTGGAAGGCGCTGCGCCGCTCGAAGCGGGCGTTAAAGACGTTGAAGAGCTGGAAGAAGACCAGCGTGGTGAAGGCCAGGGTCTGCGCGTAGTGCGCCGAGCCCTGGCCGCCGGTCAGCAGCCCGCCGGGCAGCGCCCAGTCCATCACGCCCAGGGTGCCGATGCCCATCACCGCGCCGATCAGCACGATGTTGAGCCAGTCCGACCCGCCGAGGACATTGCTGCGCGGGTCGCGCGGCGGGCGGGTCATCACATCGTGGTCGGCGGGCTCCACGCCGAGGGCCAGGGCCGGCGCCGAGTCGGTGAGCAGGTTCACCCAGAGGATCTGCGTGGCCAGGAGCGGCACGACCACCGCCGACCCGGCCTCGGGCACGAGCCCGATCAGCTTGGCCAGCACCACGCCGAAGAACATGGTGAAGACCTCGCCGATGTTCGACGAGAGCAGGTAGCGCAGGAACTTCTGGATGTTGGCGAAGATCGAGCGGCCCTCCTCCACGGCGGCGACGATCGAGGCGAAGTTATCGTCGGTGAGGATCATGTCGGCCGCGCCCTTGCTCACATCTGTCCCGGTGATGCCCATCGCTACGCCGATGTCGGCCGACTTAAGCGCCGGCGCGTCGTTCACGCCGTCGCCGGTCATGGCGGCGATCTCGCCGTTGGCCTTGAGCGCGCGCACGATGCGCAGCTTGTGCTCGGGGGCCACCCGCGCAAACACGCTGTGCTCGCCCACCGCCGCGCGCAGGGCCGCCTCGTCCATCTGCTCAAGCTCGGCCCCGCGCACCGCCCGCGCCCCCGGCTCGGCGATCCCCAGCTCGGCGGCGATAGCCGCCGCCGTGGTCGGGTGGTCGCCGGTGATCATGATCGGGCGCACCCCGGCGAGCTTGGCCTCCTCCACCGCGCGCCGGGCCTCGGGGCGGGGCGGGTCGATCATGCCCAGCACGCCGAGGAAGACCAGGTCGTGCTCGAACTCTTCGCTCAGCTCGCCGCTCACCGCGTCGCGAGCCAGGCTGCGGTAGGCCACGCCGAGGGTGCGCAGCGCCTCGCCGGCCAGCGACTCGACGTCGGCGAGGATGGCCGCGCGGCGCTCCTCGGTCATGGGCCGCACCGCGTCGCCGGCCTGCTCGGAGGTGCAGCGCGCCAGCATGATATCTGGGGCGCCCTTGGCGAAGACCATCACCCGCTCACCGCGCTCGGCGTCGGTGTGGGCGGTGCTCATCAGCTTGCGCTCCGAGCTGAAGGGCACCTCGCCCACGCGGGGGAAGCGCTCGCCGAGGGCGGCGTCGGTCAGACCGGCCTTGCGCGCCGCCACCAGGATGGCCCCCTCGGTCGGGTCGCCCTGGATGACCCAGCGCCCGTCTTGGCGCACGAGCCCAGCGTTATTGGCCAGGTCGGCGGCGCGCAGGGTCTTCTGCACCTCCGTGCGCAGGGTCGGGTCGGCCAGGGGCGCGCCGTCGCGCTGGAGCTCGCCGTCGGGGGCGTAGCCGATCCCGCTCAGGCTGACGCGGCCGCCGGCGGTGATCAGCGCGCGCACCGTCATCTCGTTCTTGGTCAGGGTGCCGGTCTTATCCGAGCAGATCACCGTGGTTGAGCCGAGGGTCTCCACCGCCGAGAGCTTGCGCACGATCACGTTGCGGCGGGCCATGCGCTGCATGCCCAGGGAGAGCACGATGGTGGTGATCGCCGTCAGGCCCTCGGGCACCGCCGCCACGGCCAGGGAGACGCCGAGGATCAGCACGTCCACCAGCTCGCCGAGGTCGCGTACGTGGTTGATCAGCACGATGGTGGCGCTCATCACCACAGCGATGATGATCACGACGACGCCGAGCAGCTTGCCGACGCGGGCGAGCTCCTTCTGGAGCGGGGTCGACTCGTCCTCGGACTCCTGGAGCGAGCCGGCGATGCGACCGATCTCGCTGGCGGGGCCGGTGGCGGTGACGAGGGCGCGGCCGCGGCCGGAGGCCACGGCGGTGCCGCCGAAGACCATGTTGAGCCGGTCGCCGATGCTGGCCACGCCGGGGATGGCGGCGCTATCCTTGGCGACGGCGCTGCTCTCGCCGGTGAGGGTCGACTCGGCGACGCGCATGGCGATCGACTCGATCACCCGGCCGTCGGCGGGCAGGGTGTCGCCCTCCTCGATCAGCAGGATATCGCCGGGCACGACCTCGGCGGTCGGGATCATCTGCTGGGCACCGTCGCGCAGGACGCGGGCGTTCGGCGAGGACATGGCCCGGAGGGCGGCCACGGCCTGCTCGGCGCGGCTCTCTTGCACGAAGCCGAGTATGCCGTTGAGCAGCACGATCGCCAGGATGGTGATCGTCTCGAAGGGGATGGGCTCATCGCGCTCGATCAGCCAGGCCACGAAGGAGATCATCGTGGCGACGAGCAGCAGCCCGGTGAGCGGGTCGCGGAACTGGGCCAGGAAGCGCAGCCACGCCGGGGCGGGCGGCGGGGCGGGCAGCTCGTTGCGCCCGTGGCGGGCCAGGCGCCCGGCGGCGTCGGCGGCGCTCAGCCCGCTGGCCGGGCTGACCCCCAGC
>JBAXES010000557.1:0-3398 GCA_037140315.1 Chloroflexales bacterium | reverse complement strand
ATGGAGCTTCACGGTGATCGGCGAGGTATTCATCCTTCATCCTTCCGCCTTCATCCTTCCAGAGCGCGTCGCACAGCTCCGGCGTGAGGTCGTCCACGACGCTTGTCGCCAGGAGAAATGCCTGAACCTCCGGCGGCTGCTGGTCAAACACCTCATCGGCGAGGAAGGTGAAGATATGGCGCTGGCTACCGGCGACATGCGCGTGGATCTGGCTGATATCCGCCACGCCCGCCGGGTCGCGGGGGAGCGCGAGCATCACCAGTTGGAGCCCGGCGACCCAGCCCTCGGTCCACTCCCCCAGGAGTGCCAGGGCCTGATCCGCGAGCCGCAACTGGAGGCTGTGCTGGAAGAGATCAGCGATCTCGCTCGGGTCAAACTGGAGGTCTGCGGCGCGGATCTCGGCCAGAAGTCCGCGCACGCGCAGGCGGGCCATTGGCAGCGGGGGGTCGGCGCGACTTCCGATCACCATCTGGACGTTCGGGGGCAGGTGATCAAGCAGCAGGGCCAGCACCTGATGGATAGCGGGGGTGTGGATCAGATGGTAGTCATCAAGCACCAGCACATAGGCCGTCTGGCTGGCCGCGCCGAGCAGGTTGAGCAGCCCGCCTATCAGGTGGTCGGCATCGGCTCCGGCCCGCTGCTGGAGATCGACCAGCGGCAGGCGCGGGTCAGCCTGGGCGAAGGCGCCGATCAGGTAGGTGCTAAAGCGGGCGATGTCGTTGTCAGAGGCGTCGAGCGCATACCATGCGACGTGCGCCGCATCGGCGCGGCGCTGCTCGGCCCATGCGATCAGGGCGGTCGTCTTGCCAAAGCCAGCGGGCGCGGCGCAGAGCAGCAGGCGCACCCCGACCGCCCGCGCGGCGAGGTGGAGGACACGCGGGCGTCGCACCCAGTGCGGTCGCCACTGCGGGACGCTCAGCTTGCTGACCAGCAACAGCGGCTCGCGCGCATGCATAGTGATGAGAGCGATGGTTTATAACGGCATTTTTCGATTATAAGATACACACGATGTTCATGTATGTGAATAAGTCACAACATAAGAGAAACAGATCGCCACCAGCAACACCGCGCACGGTGAGGGTGTGGGAGAGCTTCGCGCTCCCACAAAAATATAGACTGTGCGGCATGTGCCTGCCATGTACAGAAAATCTACCTTTGGGTAGACGATGGACGGGGGCGGGGCGGGTAGACTAGCGGCACCGGATCATCATCTAGACAACGAGGGTAGGCGATGCGCAGATCGACGACCTGGCTGACAGCGGCGCTGCTCACGGGGCTGATGCTGCTGTCCCTGCCGATGGTAGATCTGGCCGTTGCGCTCCGTGGAGCGTCACCATCCGTCGGAGGCGCGCTCGACACCGACGCTATCGACCAGATTGTCGCCACCCACATGCGGGCAGGCGGAATCCCGGGCGGGCAGGTGGCCATTGTCCACGGCAAGCAGGTGGTGTACCTGAAGGGCTTCGGCGTGGCCGGCCCGGATGGGCGGGCAGTCACGCCGCAGACCCCCTTCATCCTGGGCTCGACCAGCAAGGCATTTACCGCGCTTGCCGTCATGCAGCTGGTCGAGGCCGGCAGGATCGATCTCGATGCCCCGGCGACGACCTACATCCCCTGGCTGCGCGCGCGCTTCGCGCCGTCGTCGGCGGCGATCACCGTGCGCCACATGCTCAATCACACCAGCGGCTTCACGTATGCCCAGGGGATGGCAGGCTGGGACGACACCGACACCAGCGATGCGGCCCTCACCGCCGCCATGCGGGCCTACGAGTCGATCCAGCCCGCGCGCGCGCCCGGCGCAGCGTACGAGTACTCAAACCTCAACTACCTGCTCCTCGGGCAGATCGTCGCGGCGGTAGCGGGGCAGAGCTACGAGCGCTACGTGCAGGCGCACATCTTCACCCCCCTGGAGATGCGCCACGCCTACACGAGCGCCGCCGATGCCCAGTCCCACGGCCTCGCGACGGGCTATCGGTACTGGTTTGGGCGGGCCTACCCGGATGCCGGGCTGCCCTACCCGCGCCGGCACCTGCCGGATGCCTTCCTGATCGCATCCGCCGAGGACATGGCCCACCACCTGATCGCCCAGCTGAATGGCGGCCAGTATGGCGGGACGCGCCTGATCTCAGCCGACGGTATCGACGCGATGCAGCGCGCCGCAGTGGGCACTGGGGCGCCAGGCGAGTCCTATGGCATGGGCTGGGTCAGCACCGAGTACGGCGGTGAAGTGACCGTCGTTCACGGCGGCGATGTGCCACAGTTTCACTCCGACGTGATCCTCTGGCCGCACGAGGGCTGGGGCGTGGCCGTCCTGATCAATGCCAACACGATGATCGGCGACGCCCGCCCGCAGATCGTGGGGCTGGCTCCGGCGATCATGGCCCATATTGCCGGGAAGCCGCTGCTCCCTCCGATCCCGGCAAAGCGCACGACCTATGTCAGCGCGCTGGCCGTCCTGATCGTACTCAGCATCATGCAGATCGGCCGCGCTGCCTGGTGGTGCGTGCGCCGCCGAACCCGCACAGGTACGGCGCGAGGCTGGCGTCTCGCGCTCGCGCTGCTGGCCGATATCCTGCTCGCCGCACTGCTGCTCGTCGGCGTGCCCTGGCTCCAGGGGATGCCGCTGGCGGCCTTTCAGCTCTTTGTGCCCGATATTGCCTGGCCCGCGGCGGGCCTGGCGATCATATCCCTGGTCTGGGCCGGATTCCGCACGATCTTCTGCATCGATCGACGAACGAGGGAGGGATGATGAGCATCGCCACCGTACCACCTACACTGCTGCTCGCCAGGCTTGAGGCGATCGGCGCCGCCCTCGCACGACGCCCGGACGCGCTCGGCCTGATGGCGCTCGGCTCGGCCGGGCTTGAGCGCGACCGGCTCGACGCCTACTCGGACCTAGACTTCTACGCCGTGGTGGCGGCCGACGCCAAGGCGCGCTATCTGGATAGCCTCGATTGGCTGGAGGCCGCCGGGCCGATCGTGTACCGCTTTCGCAACACCGTTGACGGCTACAAGCTGCTGTACGCCGACGGCGTCTTCTGCGAGTTCGCCATCTTCACGCCGCAGGAGCTGGCGACGGCCCTCGGGAGTGCGGCCCGGATCATCTGGGAGCGGCCCGGCGCGGCGCTCCCCCTGCCCACACCGCCCACCAACACGGGCCAGCCCGAGGTCGCTTGGCAGGTGGGTGAGGCGCTAACGAACCTGTACGTCGGGCTGGGGCGCTTCGGGCGCGGCGAGCGGCTCTCGGCGGCCCGCTTCATCCAGCACCACGCCGTCGACCGGGTGCTGGCCCTCGCTGGCCACATTGAGCCGGCTGGCCCGGCGAGCGGCGACCCATTCTCCGCAGAGCGGCGGGTCGAGCAGCGCTACCCGGAGTTCGCGCAGCTGCTCCCGCAGTT
>JBAXES010000556.1:0-3399 GCA_037140315.1 Chloroflexales bacterium | reverse complement strand
CTCGCCGCCCGCCACCTGCCGCCTGCGGGGGCGTTTCCCGAGTCGCTCACCGACAGCGAGGCCGTGGCGCAGGCATACGCCGAGGATCTGGTGAAAATTGGGCGCTACCTGAGCAACGACCTCTCGGTGCTGGTGGTCTGCGATAAGGTGCTTGCTGAGCATATCTACCGCCACGCGGTGCGGCACTCGAATAAGCGCCCGGTGCTGGAGAGCGAGGCGACCGGCCCTGAGGGCGGCGATGACGGCACGCTCCAACGCGGGCTCTCGCGGCTTGAGATGCGGATCATTGCCCTCGGCCGGCTGCTGGCCGGGATCAAGCCCGATCAGGCGCTGGTGCTGCGCCACCTCGACACCCTGGCCGGCGGCTCCGCCGAGGGGCCGCTGACCCAGGAGGCCCGCCTGCTCATCGAGATGCTCTACCGCGGCCAAGAGTTCACGCCCACGCTGCTTGGCTTCGCCGACCCCTCGCTCGGCCTACCCAAGGTGCTGATCGACCGCTTCGCGGTGCGGGTTGAGCTGGCCGGCATGGGCCGCGACGCCGTCCCGCGACTGGTGACCCGCCATGAGCGTGAGCACTTCGCGAGCTTTGAGCCCGAGACTCTGTTCAAGAACGTCTCAGGCTTTAACGCTGTCCAGCTGCGCAACGCGATGCGCTATCTCTCGGCCAATAGTCAGCCCGACACGCCGATGACGAAGCTGATGGGCCTGATCCGCGAGTTCAAGCGCGGCAGCGGCGACGAGGTCGAGATCCCCGACGTGAGCTTCAACGACATCGGCGGCTACGAAGAGGTCAAGGCCGAGCTGTTCGAGGCGATCGAGCTGATCACCGGCAAGCCGCCGGCATTCAACCCCGACGGCAGCCCCTGCCCGCCGCACGATGATGCGCCCGCCCACGCTGAGAGCGACGCTGAGCGCGAGCGACGGCGCAAGCTGGCCCCGCGCGGCTTCATCTTCCACGGGCCGCCCGGCACTGGCAAGACGCTCTTCGCCAAGGCGGCCGCCAACGCCATGAACGCCACCATCCAGGTGGTCAGCGGCCCGGAGATCATGGACATGTGGATCGGCAAGAGCGAGAGCAACCTGCGCCGGATCTTCGCCGTGGCCCGCCGCAACGCCCCGGCGGTGATCTTCTTCGACGAGTTCGACAGCATCGCGGCCCAGCGCAGCAGCTCCAGCGACGGCGGCAGTCGTGCCTCGAACGCTGTGGTCGCCCAGCTGCTCACTGAGCTCGACGGGTTCCGCTCCGACCAGGACATCCTGGTGATCGGCACAACCAACCGGCTCGATATTATCGACGCAGCCCTGCTGCGGCCATCGCGCTTCCAGCCCATCCAGATCCCGCTGCCCGATAAGGCCGCCCGCCGCAAGATCGCAGCGATACACGCCCGCAGCTTCGACGCCCCCCAGGATGACCCGGCCCTATTCGAGCTGATCGCTGAGCGCACCGACCAGTTCAACGGCGACGAGATCCGCGCGATCTTCCAGGACATCGCGCGCCTGAACCGCCGCAGCGAGCCGATCAGCACCGAGACCTACGTGGCGCTGATCGGCCTGGCGCGCAAGCGCCGCGACGCGCGCCAGATCAGCCATATTGGCTGCACACACATCCAGGAGTAGGGGTGATTCAGCGCCTGCGGGCTGCGCCCCAAACCCGCTCGCTGGTAGGCTTTCGCGGCCTCGCCGCTAAAAACCTACCAACTATAACGCGGGGCGGTAGAGCCGCCCCAACGCCTCCCCTTGGAGAGGAGCCCATGAGCACACAGCCCATCGCACTCAACGATCTCATCAGTCTGTTGCGCTTCAATGTCAGTGACCGGCTCAAGCAGGACTTTGTCGGCAAAGACCAGATCATCGATCTGATGCTCATCTGCGCCATCGCCCACGAGCACCTGCTGCTGGTCGGCCCGCCAGGCACCGCAAAGTCCGAGCTCATCAAGCGCTTCGTGCTGCTGCTCGGCGCCCGTACAGAATCTGGCGACCTCTTCGAGTATCTGCTGACCCGCTTCACCGAGCCGAACGAGATCTTCGGCCCGGTGAATATCAAGGAGTTTCAGGAGGGCGTCTTCACCCGCAACATTGAGCACGCCCTGCCCCAGGCGAAGATGGCCTTCCTCGATGAGGTCTTCAAATCAAACAGCGCCATCCTCAACGCCCTGCTGACCATCCTGAACGAACGCTTCTTCTTCAACGGCCTCGATCAGGTCGCGGTGCCGCTGATCAGCGTCTATGGTGCCACCAACGAGGTGCCCGATGGCGGCGACCTAGCCGCACTCTATGACCGCTTCTTGCTGCGGGTGCGCACCAGTAATGTGGACGAGCGCCAGTTTCAGGAGCTGATCGGCACCGGCTGGAAGATGGAGCGCGAGCGCATCCGGCTCGGGCGCAACGAGGCGATTGTGCCGGTGCTCGACTCGCTCGACCAGCTGAAGGTCGCCTATGACGCCCTAGAGCGGATCGACCTGAACCCGATCTTCGACGACTACCGCGAGCTGGTGCGCCAGATCCACGCCGAGGGCATTAGCCTGAGCGACCGGCGGGCGGTGAAGCTGCTGAAGCTGATCGCGGCGGCGGCCCTACTGCGCGGCGAGCGCGCGGCGAGCGCGGCAGACCTCTGGGTGCTCCTGCATATCTGGAACCGGCCCGAGCAGATCTCAACGCTCCAGGCGATTGTCGGCCCGGTGGTTGAGCGGGCCGGCGGCCATGTGATCAGCGCGGAGCGCAGCCTAGAGGCGCTGTCGGCAGATCTGGCGCAGCTCCAGTCCCGCGCCACCACCCAAGATGCCGGGCGGGCCTACACCTGCACCTACTACGGCGCCCTGCTGCACGATATCGAGCACGCCCGCCAGGAGCTGCTCGACCACAGCGCCGGCCGACGCGCCGGCGCAGCGCCGGCGCTGTGGTCGGATCTGCTCAGCCTGGCCGAGCAGATTACGGACGCGGTGCTCGACCAGCTCGATGCCGAGGAGCGGATCTAAAGGAGATCGCTATGTGTAACCCCCGACGTGTACTAATCCGACTGGCCGAAACGGTACGCCAGGAGTGGCAGCGCACGGTTGAATCTCACGTGATCGAGCAGACCGAGATCAGCGCCCAGGCCACCCTGGAGACTCAGGTAGACCTCGCCGCAGAGCTAGGCGATATCGCCCTGCACGAGCTGCGCGGCCTGCTGGCCGAGGGCTATGGCGGCTGGCGGGCCGACGGCGCGGCCTACGCCATGGCCCTAGAGCACGGCATTTGTCTGCGCTACGACCCTGATCACGGCCGGCTGGAGGTGCTGGCCCGCCTGAGCGAGACGATCGCGACCGCGGGCGCGGCGAGCGGCACGTTCAGCGGCACCATCGACGCCCAGGTAGAGGGCGAGGGCGAGGGGCACTACTACGACGGCCAGCGGGGCGGCCA
>JBAXES010000555.1:0-3419 GCA_037140315.1 Chloroflexales bacterium | reverse complement strand
GGCGAGGTGCTCGTGGGCGGGCGGCCCATCCACCGCCTGAGCGAGGCGGATCGCGCCCGCTGGCGCGGGGCCTCGCTCGGGATCGTCTTCCAGTTCTTCCAGATGCTGCCGACCATGACCCTGCTGGCCAATGTGATGCTGCCCATGGAGCTGGCGGGGCGGCACACGCCCGCCGTCCGCCGCGCGCGGGCCGAGGAGCTGCTGGCCCGCGTCGGCCTCGGGGATCACATCCACAAGCTGCCCTCGCGGGTGAGCGGCGGCCAGCAGCAGCGCGCGGCCGTCGCCCGCGCCCTGGCCAACGACCCGCCGCTGATCCTCGGCGACGAGCCGACCGGCAACCTCGACAGCGGCTCGGCCGATCTGGTCTTCGCCCTCTTCGCCGAGCTGGTGGCTGTCGGCAAGACCGTGCTGATGGTGACGCAGGACGAGGCCCTGGCCGCGCGAATGCCGCGCCGGATCGAGCTGAGCGAGGGCGCCATCCGCCACGATAGCGGGGCCGCCCCCCATGCGTGAGGTCTTCCGCACCGCCCTGCGCTATAAGATCTGGTTCGACCTGTGGGGCGCCCGCCAGCGTAGCCTCCAGGCCATCCTGACGATCGCCATCGGCGCCTTCGCCGTCGGCCTGGTGCTCGGCTCGCTCCAGGGCCTTAGCGCCGACACCCGGCAGACCTGGGCTACGGTCGCGGCGCCGGCGATCGCGCTGCGGGCGTCGCCGCCGGCCAGCGAGGAGCTGATCCGGATGCTGCGGGGGCACCCCGGCCTCACCGCCGTCGAGGGGCATATGGAGCAGATCATCGAGTGGCGGCCCGCCGTCGGCGCTCCCTGGCGGGCGGCGACCCTGGTGGCCCGCGACAGCTACGCCCGCCAGGGCATCTCGGTGCTCCTGCTCGACGCGGGGGCCTGGCCGAGCGGTCGGACGATGGCGGTCGAGCGGCGCTTCCCGGTGGCCGTCGGCGACCGCGTCGAGCTGCGGGTCGCCAGCCACACGACCGCGGCCCCGATCGGCGGCCTGATCTACAACCGCGCGATGCCCCCGGCCAGCCTGGGCGGCGACCCGATCTTCTACACCACCCGCGACCGGTTCATCGCCCTGACCGGCCAGGAGCGCTACCCGATCATCCGGGCGACCGTGGCCGACTACACGCCCGAGCGCGCCGCCGCCGCCGCCGCCCGGCTCCAGGCCGACCTGGCCGACCAGGGGATCACCGCCGTGCCGGCGGCCTTCAACCGCGCCCCGACCTTTAACCCGAGCCAGGCATGGTTCGAGGAGCTGATCGGCGGCGCCGGCCTGGTGATGCAGGTGGTCGCCGTGGTGACTATGGCCCTGAGCCTGCTGCTGATCTACACCACCGTGACGACGATCATCGCCCAGCAGACGGCGCAGATCGGCGAGCTGAAGGCGATCGGGGCCAGCAGCGCGCAGATCGCGACCGTCTACATGGTGATCGTCTGCGCCTACGGCCTGGGGGCGGCCCTGCTCTCGCTGCCGCTGGCCGTCCTGGCCTCCAACGCCATGCGCCGCATGCTGGTGACCCAGTTCGGCATGAGCCCGGGGCCGTTCCGCGTCGATGCGGGGCCGCTGCTGATCCAGCTGGCCCTCTGCCTGGTCGCGCCGCTGCTCACGGCGATCATCCCGATCATGCGCGGCGCGCGCATCACCGTGCGCGAGGCGATCAGCTCCTACGGCCTGAGCAGCACCGGCAGCGCCCTCGACCCGCTGCTCGGCCAGATCACGTGGCTCTCGCGGGTGCTCTCGCTGGCGGTCAGCAACGTCTTCCGCAACTGGTCGCGCCTGCTGCTCACCCAGCTGGCCCTCGGCGGGGCCGGCATCACGCTGATCGCGGTGCTGAGCACCCAGGCCACCCTGGGCTATACGTCGCGGACGCTCTTCCCGAGCATCTACGCCTACCCGGTGCAGCTCGACTTCGGGCGGCCAACGGGCCTGGCCCAGATCGAGCAGGCCCGCAGCCTGCCCGGCGTCACCGGGGTCGAGGCGTGGCGCACGCTCTCGGCGGTGCTCGACCCCGGCCCCGGGCGATCTCAGCCGCGCAGCATCCAGATCAACGGCGTGCCCCTGCCCTCGGCCAGCTACCGCCCCCAGCTGCGCGCCGGGCGCTGGCTGGCCCCCGGCGACACCTACGCCCTGGCCCTCGCCGAGGGCGTGGCCAACGAGCTCGGCGTCCACGTGGGCGATCTGGTGACGCTGCGCATCCCCGCTACGGGCGGCCTTGCGGTCTGGGCCAGCCAGCGCCAGTGGCGGGTGGTGGGCATCCTGATCGACCCGAACATCCGCAACCTGGTGCGCATGGGCATGGCCCCGCGCGACACCCTGGCCGACGAGGCCGGCGGCGGCCTGGTGGCCACCAGGGTCCAGATCCAGGCCCCGGCGGCGGCGGGGGCGGCCGCGCCGGGCGTGGCCGACGCCCTGCGCAGCTTCTACGACCAGCGCGGCCTCGATGTCCTCAGCACGCGCAACGACACAGTCTATCAGCGCAGCACCAGCCAGGCCAGCAACATGGCCGTGCTGACCATGCTGCTGACGATCATGGCGGTGACGGTGGCCCTGGTGGGCGGGATCGCCCTGAGTGGGGTGCTGCAGATCAGCGTGCTGGAGCGCCGCCGCGAGATCGGTGTGCTGCGGGCGATCGGGGCGACCCCCGGCACCATCCGGGCGCTGTTCGTGATCGAGGGGCTGATCCTGGGCTGGCTGAGCTGGCTGATCGCCCTGGCCTTCAGCTACCCGGCCGGGCTGGCCCTGGCCACGCCGCTCGCCGCCACCATCGGCATCAGCATCGTCTACCAGTACTCGTGGGGCGGGGTGGCGCTCTGGCTCGGCCTGGCCAGCCTGATCGGCGTGCTGGCCAGCCTCGCCCCCGCCCAGGGCGCGATCAGCGCCAGCGTGCAGGAGAGCCTCTCCTATGAGTGACGTCAATGTCCTTGGGGCTGCGCCCCAAACCCGCTCTTTGTGAATGTTTGGCGGCAAAGCCGCCAAACATTCACAAAATAAAGATCGTGGGGGCGGCGCAGCCGCCCCCACACCCCCACCGGCAGGTGACGATGAGCGAGCCATTAATTGACATAAGAAACGTCACCAAGCGCTTCCTGGTCGGCGACCAGGAGGTGACCGTGCTGCGTGACATCACCTTCCAGGTGCGCGCCGGCGAGTTCGTGGCGATCGTCGGCCAGTCGGGCAGCGGCAAGTCGACCCTGCTGAACATGATCACCGGGGTGGACCGCCCGAGCGCGGGCGAGGTCACCGTGGGCGGCCGGCGGCTGACGCACATGGGCGAGAACGAGCTGGCCCTCTGGCGGCGTCACGAGATCGGCATCGTCTTCCAGTTCTTCAACCTGGTGCCCGGGCTGAGCCTGGCCCAGAACGTCGGCCTGCCGATGGAGCTGGCGAACACCTACGGCCCGGC
>JBAXES010000554.1:0-3423 GCA_037140315.1 Chloroflexales bacterium | reverse complement strand
CGGCCCGCCGACAACCTCGCGGATGAAATCGGCCACCTGCTTCGCCCAGCGCTCGCGGGTCGGCGTGCCGGTTGGGCGGGCCGAGGATCCGAAGCCGTAGAGGTCGATCCCGTAGAACGTGTACTCACGCGCGACCGGGCGGACGATCTGCTTCCAATGGTCGACCATCGCAGCGTAGCCGTGGATGAACACGACCGGCAGCCCGTGCTGCGGCTGCGATGCCCAGTAGCGCATCTGCCCGTGCTCGCCCATCAGGTAGTGCTCGCTCACACTATGGCGCTGCTCGGTCGTAGGATCTGAGGTTATTGTTGTCATAGGTGGTAGCATACCACATTTGCCAATATATTGCACGGGATTTGCAAATACTCAGTGCGCCACAAAGGGCACATGCATGCGCCACACGTCACTGCTCACCACCAGGCACAGCGGGATGTCCCACGAGCCGGCGCTGCTGCTCACCCGCAAGGTGGCGCGGTAGCTGCCTGGCTCCAGGCCGGCTGGGCTGATACTGATACGCAGGTCGCTGCGATAGCCCTGGCCGACAGACGTCTGCACGCTGGCCCAGGCGGCGCTGGCCGATGCGCTCCAGCTGATCGCGCCTGATCCGCTGTTGGCGACCGTGATCGGCACCTCCTGCGGTGGGTCGCCCGGGCGCATGATCAGGCTCAGGCTGTTGGGGGTGATGCTCAGCCCCGGCGAGATGCTCTGGGTCAGGTAGATCGGACTCTCGCTTAGCGCAAGGCTGACCGCGCCGCCGACGATGGCGACGGGGATCGCCCCGCCCGCGCGGTCGCGCAGCTCGGCCCCGCGCCCCGGCTCCAGGGGCAGATCGATGGTCTCGGCCCCGGCATTCCGCCAGAGCAGATCGACGATCCGGTTGTCGGCGGTGACGAAGCGCAGGTGGAAGCGGGCCTCGGAGCTGAGCGCGTTCGGGTCGTAGGCGAAGCTGCTCAGCGCCCCGAAGCCGAGGAAGCGCGCCCCAGAGAGCAGCTCCACCAGGGTGGCGTACGCCGGGGCCGCCGGCTTGGGCCGATAGCCCTCGGCAGCCGTGCCGAAGATCGCCGCCTGCTGCCAGAAGTTGCCCGCCGAGCCGTCGAACTTATCCTCAAGCTGGAACCAGCTCATGTGCTGCACGCCGCTGGCTATGGCCAGTGCGTAGGCCCGCACCAGGTAGCTAGCCTGCTGATCCTCGCTCTTGCCGACCAGGGCGGCCAGACCGGCGGAGCTCTGGGGCGATGCCGTGTCGGTATAGACCCCCGCCGCCGTCGGGCCGAGGAAGACCGCCGGCATCGGCGCAGATCTGGCCAGGCCGACACCGGCGGATGCCCCGACGTAGCAGCTGGCCTGGGCGGCGGTGCAGGTAGACCAGCCCACCTCGCTGACCCAGAGCGGCTTCAGCTGCCCGCCGTAGCGCATGGCGTTATCAGCGAGCCAGGCCTGCGCCTGGCTCAGGCGGCCCCAGAGGCTCACGGCGCCGTAGAGGCCGGGCTGGTCAGGGGCGACGTCGGGCATGTAGGGGTGAACAGCTAATGCGTCGAAGCTGGCCCAGATGGACGGGCGCGCGGCCAGGATCTCATCAAGGAAGCGCAGGCCATCGCTATGGCCCACGCCGTCCTGCCACTGCCCGTCAAAGACATAGACGCCGGGCGATGCCACGATCGCCGTCGGGTCGGCGAACTTGGCGGCGGCGTAGCCGGCCTGCCAGATCGCGGCGAACTCAGCCGGGCTGCCCGGCCAGGTCTCCCAGGCGTTCGGCTCGTTCCAGATCTGCCAGACGGCCACGCGGGGCGAGCCCGGCGCGTCATCTATGCCGTCACCGTCGTAGCGCTCGACCACCGCCCGCACATAGTTGGCGAAGTCCTGGGGGTTGGCCGGCGGGCACCAGTAGTCGGCGGCGCGCACGCCGGCGTAGGCGTAGCGCAGCGTGCGCTGGGCGCAGTCGCCCACCCTGGCCCAGGCCGGCGTGGTCAGCAGCATGCCGACGATGCCGTAGCCAGACTGGGCGGCCGCGCCGATCGGCGTATCGGCCTGGTCCCAGCTCCATATGCCCCTGCCGTCGCGCTCAAGGTTGCCCCAGCTCAGCTCCTCGCGGGCCCATACGGCGCCGATCTGGCGGCCCTTGGCGACCAGGGCGGCCACCCCGGCAGCGCCGTCGCGGGTGATCCGCTCGCGGCCGGTGAAGTAGGTGTTTATGCCGAACAGGCTGATCGCGGCGGGCTGCGCGACCGCAGCAGGGGCGGCCGTGGATGCGCCAGGCGGGATCGCGGCGATCATGAGCGCCGTCAGGGCGAGCACGAGCGCCGCCAAGCGATTGATTGGTTGGCTCATAGGTAGAGCAGGATAGCACGGGGGCTTTCACATACGCAATAGAAATTTGGTCTGGGAGCCGCAGGCTAGCGGTCGGGGGCGACCGACGGCGCCCCCCCATCGGCCGCGGCCGCGGACGCCGGCAGGCTGCGGGTGAGGGCGAAAACCAGCCCGCCCAGCAGGCCGAGCCCGTTGCGCAGCACGTGCAGGAAGATCGACAGGCTCAGGGCCTGCGGCGCGCTGAGCCCCACCGTGGCCAGCAGAAAGATCAGCGCGTTGTCCTGTAGCCCCAGGCCGTTGATCGCCACCGGCAGCGCGGTGATCGCGACCGCGATCGGCACGGTAGCGAAGTAGGCCAGCGGCGCGATCCCCAGCCCGAAGCCCCGCCCCGCGCAGTAGACCGACAGACAGATCGCGATCTGGCGCAGCACCGAGATCCCCGCCGTCTCGAGCAGGATGCGCGGGCTGCGCCCGATCACCATCAGCGAGTCGTGGACGCGCAGGATCAGCGGGCCGACCCGGCCCCAGATGAATTGCGGCACCATCCGCCCCACGAGCGCGATCAGCCTGCGGTTGAAGATCGTGACCATGCCCGCGCAGAAGACCACCACCGCCAGGGTCAGCGTGGCGATCACCGCCGGCTCGCCCCAGACGCTCGGCAGCAGCAGCACGGCCAGCAGCCCCACCCCGATCGTCACCGCCAGCCCGATCACGCGGTCCATCAGCACCGAGGAGACCGCCACCTCGCGCCGCGACACGTCGGGCGCGATCAGCACCATCTTCATCACGTCGCCGCCTACCGACGAGGGCAGGAACATGTTGAAGAAGGCGCCCACCAGCACCAGCCGCACCACCGGGATCAGCCGCTTGATGACGCCGAGTCCGGCCAGGATGCGCTGCCAGCGCCAGGCGGCCAGCCCCACGCTGAGCAGGTTCACCGCCGCCCCCAGCGCCAGCCAGGCCGGGCTCGCCCCGGCCAGTACCCCGCCGACGCTTCGCAGGTCGACCTCGCTGATGATCCAGGCCAGCATCGCCGCCGTCAGTATCAGGCGCAGCCCAGTGACGAGCAGCTTTTTCATGGCCCCACCTCGATATGTGCGATCTCCACGTCGGCGC
>JBAXES010000553.1:0-3434 GCA_037140315.1 Chloroflexales bacterium | reverse complement strand
TGCGACAGATATCTGTTAGGGTAGCGTAAGGGTTGGACTAACCGAACACAAATACACTGGCTATTTCTCGGGGTCGCCCATAATGTAGCCGTGTCGCGGGATAGTACGGACATAGATGGGGACAGCGCTATCTGGCTCAATCTTTGCGCGCAGATTCATGATATGCCAACGCACTAGGCCATACTCACACGAGTCAGGATCATGCCCCCAGACCTGCTGGAGTAACTGTTGGCTAGAGAAAATCTCGCCTTGGTGGGTGAGAAAGTGACGAAGTAGGTCAAACTCTGCCGGGGTGAGCAGCACCATGGTCTTTTTTGTCGTCACCTGATGTGTGCGCAGATCAAGGCGCAGATCGGCATAGCTCAAAATGGAGGCCATGCCCTCGTGGATGACGGTAGGATGCCCGGCGCGGCGGAGCAGCGCGCGCAGCCGCGCCTTCAGCTCGCCAAAATCGAAGGGCTTGCCAAGATAGTCGTCTGCGCCATCATCAAGCCCCATGATCCGGTCATGGATCGAACATTGCTTTGAGAGGAAGAGGATCGGCACGGCGGCCAGTTGCTGATCACGTCGCAAGATATGGCAGACCTGAATGCCATCGATATGCGGCATCATAATATCTAGGATGATCAAATCGGGCTGGGCACTCTGAGCAATCGTAATCGCCTCAACCCCATTACTGGCGGTAAGCACATCATAGCCCTCAGCAATTAAGGTGTAGCGAACTGCCCAGACCAGATCCTGCTCATCGTCGACCATAAGAATTCTTGCAAGTGCCATCGTTGTACCTCACCACGCCATTTAGGATACGGGGACAGCTGGCAGATGGATCGAAAACGTACTGCCCTCCCCAGGCGAGCTGGATGTCTCAATGACACCACCGTGCTGCTGGATAATACTATAGCTGATGGCGAGCCCGAGACCGGTTCCCTGGCCAAGCGGTCGGGTGGTAAAGAATGGGTCGAAGATCTTGGGCAGCACCTCGGGCGAGATGCCGCTGCCGGTATCGTGGAACACCACATCAACGCCCGCATCCTGGCTCGCGCGCGTAGTCACGGTGAGCGTCCCCCCCCCGTCCATCGCCTGCAATGCGTTGAGGATCAGGTTGGTGAACACTTGCTGGAGCAGGGCGGCATTTCCGGCCACCTTGGGGATGGGGTGTACGAGTATCGCCTCCAGCGTGGTGTGGTGCTGCTGGATCTGGTAGTCGAGGAGCATAAACGTTGAGGCCAGCACCTCATTGACATCGACGATCTGGCTCCCCTCATTGCGTGGACGGGCAAAGGTCAGCAGGTTATCGATGATCAGCGCCGCACGCTTGGTGGCTGCATGGATCTGCTGCAGACATGTACGCATAATCTCTTGGTCAAGGCTATGCTCCTGGGCAAGCTGGGCATTGGCCGAGATGATACTGAGCGGATTGCGCAACTCGTGACCGATCCCGCTGGCCATGACGCCCATCGAGGCCATCTTCGCGGCCTGGAAAAGCTGCGACTCCATACGACGCTGCTCGGCCAGATCACGCCCAACGGCGACGATACCGACATTCTCGCCCGTGTCGCTCTGGATCGCCGAGAGCCGCCACGAGATCGGCACATCCTGGTGCATGGTGCCAATGAGCGGAATCTCGATCTGGCCAAAGGATGCGCCCGCCATAAGAATCTTGATCATCTCTTCCATCATCGCCTGGTGCGCCGGGGAACACAGATCGCGCAAGTACTGGCCGACCATCTGCTCGCGGGTGAAGCCGGAAACCCGCTCGGCGGCGCGGTTCCAGGTCATAATCCGGCCCTCGGTGTCGGTAGAAACCACGAGATCAATGGCGGATTCGACGGTGCTGGCCAAGTGCCGCTCGATACGCCGCACCTCCTTGGTCAGCTGCTGGCGCTCCAGGTACAGTCTGATGGTCTGATCGTGAAGGTTGGATCGGTTGATCGCGCTTGCGACGACATCGGCCAGCGCCACTAGCAGGTTCTGATCATCGTAGGAAATCGTGACGGCGTACGCAACCCAAAGGACGCCGATGGGGTGGTCATTGTACTTCAGGGCCACACAAGCGACGGCGTGCCCCCGCGCCACCGTGGGTTCAAGCGGAAAGTCGGGAACCTCGCCGATAAAGGGCTGCCCACTCTGCATCACCAGCCAGCTAGGGCTAGAGCCAACGGAGATGGAAGTGCTGGATACCTCGGCCCAGATCCCGTGCCCCTGCACAACAACGATCTGGCCATCGGCATCACGCAGGATGATTGCCGCCCCTTCGCTCTGGCACACGGCATGGATATGGGTGAGGATCGTGGTCAGCATCTCGACCCGTGTCGTGGCCCGCCGCAGGGTGCGCGAAAGATTGACGACCGCGTCGAGATTCTGCTGCCGCCAGCGCTGGGCGATCACCCCGGCAAGCGAGTCCACCACGGCCTGAAGGAATGCAATCTCCGCCTGGGTAAAGGTGCGGCGCCGCGCGCTATAGACACCAAGCAGGCCATAGGGGCGCGGGTTTCCGGGGATCTGCAAGCTTACACCGCTCGTGATCTCGTGGGCTTGCCGAAACTCGACTCCCTCGCTATGGCGCATGCCCGCCATGTCATCGATCACGAGCGGCCGGTCGGCATGGAAGGTGTCTGTCGTCAACAGGTAGCGATCCAGCGGCTGCGCGACATTAAGCCTACCTTGCGCGCCCCAGCCAAAACATGCACGCGGGATCGCCATGTTGTTCGGGAGCAGCTCAAGGATGCGGCAGCGGCTCACCCCGAGTACATCCGCGACATGGCCCACCGTCCACTCCATCAGGTCGGTGATCGGCTCGCCGCCGAGCGCCCGTCGACCCAGATCCACCAGCATGGCCTGCTGTCTGCTCGCGCCTGCCATCTGGCGCAGGATACGTACCTCAAGCATCGTGCTGATCTGCGCCGCCAGCGTGCGGAGCATAGCCTGCTGCGCCGGACACAGCTCACGCGGCGTGTAGTCGGCCACCGCGATGGCCCCAAGGATGAAGCCCTCGTCCGAGCGAATGGGCGCAGTGGCATAGAAGCGAATCGGCGCGTCGCCTAGCGGCAGAACGTGCAGGGCGCTGTGCGGATCATCGCCACTATCGGAAATGATCCGCAGCGCGGGATGCGTGAGCAACGGGGTATCGAGGCTCTGCGCAATCGGCAACTCGGCGCGGGTAAAGCCCCACTGGGCCTTGAACCACTCGCGCTGATCATCGATAAAGCCAATCAGCGCGATCGGGGCAGCGCAGACTTCCGCCGCCAACGCGACAAGGTCGTCAAAGGCTACCTCTGGCGCGGTGTCGATGATGTCACACCGATAAAGAGCTTGGAGACGCCCGATCTCGCTCTCGCCTGTGAGAAGGTGCATGCTGCCTTCATCCCGCTTTTGCGTGAAATAGTACACTTTTTCCTAGCGTTTTATCGCAAGGTACTCAGTTCGCAGGGGCA
>JBAXES010000552.1:0-3439 GCA_037140315.1 Chloroflexales bacterium | reverse complement strand
GCTACGGGGTGGTGGCGACCTGGCAGCCGGCCGGGTTCGGGCGGGCCTACGCCGCCTACGGGGGCGTATTTATCGCGCTGGCGATCCTCTGGGGCTGGCGCGTCGACGGCATCACCCCCGACCGCTCCGACCTGATCGGCGGCGTCATCGCGATCATCGGGGCGCTGGTGATCGTGTTTGGGCCGCGGGGGTAGGGCCGGCGGCCAAATTGCGCGCGCGCCGGATGCGGATAGGGGCAGGCTTGTCCCGCCCCTATCCGCATCCGGCCAGATCACTGTGGCGGGCCGCTCGCGGCTGAGGTGTGGAGGGCGGCCCGCACGGCCGGGGCGACGACCGTGCCGAACAGCTCGATCGTGCGCATGCGCTGGGCGTGGCATATGGTACCGGCCCCGATCTGCAGGAGGAAGCGCTGGTGCCGGAAGACCGCGTGCTGGGCAAGGATCTTCTCGATCACATCCTGCGGGCTGCCAACCGCGAAGGCCCCGCGCAGCGCGCGCAGCTGGTCGAACTGGGCGCGGCTCATCGCGCCCCAGCCACGCTCGCGCCCGATCTTGTCGAAGGTGCTGGCGATGTGCGGGTAGCTCTCATCAGCGGCCTGCTGGGACGTATCTGCCAGGTGGCCGGGCGAGTTAATGCTGACCGCCAGCGCGGAGGGGTCGTGGCCGGCCTGCCCGGCCGAGGCGCGGTAGTGATCGATCAGCGGCGCGAAGCTGGCCCGCGCCCCGCCGATGATCGCGACCGCCAGCGGCAGGCCGAGCCGCCCGGCCCGCACCACCGAGGCCGGGGTGCCGCCGACCGCGATCCAGACCGGGAGCGGGCGCTGGAGCGGGCGCGGGTAGACCGCGCGCCGGTCGATCGTGGCGCGATGCTTCCCGGCCCAGGTGACCAGCTCCGACTCGCGCAGGGCGAGCAGCAGGTCGAGCTTGGATGCGAAGAGCGAGTCGTAGTCGTCGAGGTTATAGCCGAACAGCGGGAACGACTCGATGAACGAGCCGCGCCCGGCGGCGATCTCGGCCCGGCCCTGCGAGATCAGGTCGAGCGTCGCGAACTCCTGGAAGACCCGCACCGGGTCATCGGAGCTGAGCACCGTCACCGCGCTGGCCAGGCGGATACGCTTCGTGCGCGCGGCGGCGGCGGCGAGCACCACGGCCGGCGCGGAGATCATATAGTCGACGCGGTGGTGCTCGCCCAGCCCGAAGACGTCCAGCCCAACCTGATCGGCCAGCTCAATCTCGGCGAGCAGCTCCTGCATACGCTGCCGGGCGCTCTCCGCCGAGCCGTCGGGGACCTCGCCAAACGTGTAGATACCAAGCTCCATGGACACTCCCTACCGCCACGCTTCAGCCCTAGGACAAGGTCCGCACACGCCTTACAGTTCAGGCCAACATGTGGCATCCTGATGCGCTCGACCTGAGAGCTGAAGCCTGGCATCTGAAACCTTGTCTAGCAGGAAGTGTAGCACAGCCGCCGCCTACGCGCCCGCGCCGTACTTTGCCGCCAGCCGGCGCACCGTCGTGATATTGCGCACGGTCGCCGGCATGCCCAGCGTCTTCTCCAGCCGGGCGCCGGAGAAGGTCGAGTCGCTCACCCGCGTGCGGCAGAGCCAGTAGACCTCGCGCCCCTGGGCGTGAAAATCATCGATGGCGGTGCGCAGGGCCAGCAGCCGCTGCCGCGCCTCGTCGTCGGGCGGCGCGGGAAGGAACGCGACCGACAGTGCGTGGCCGGCGTCGAGATCAGCCTGGGGGAAGGGCTGGTAGCGGGCAATCGCGACAAGCTCGGGCAGCGAGCGGAGGAAGGTCGCGACCTCATAGCCGAGGGCCGCCCGCAGGTGCTGCGCGATCCGCGCCTCCAGCTCGGGCACGCCCCCGGCGGCGGACTCGAAGATCACATTGCCGCTGGCGATAAAGGTCTCGACCCCGGCGAGTCCCAGGGCGACAAAGTGGGCGCGCAGGGCATCCATCGTGACATTGTGCCCGCCCACATTGATGGCCCGCAGCAGGGCAACCCAGCGCTGAGTCATCGCACACTCCTCGTTTAGACAAGGGAACAGGGAACAGGGAACAGAAATACCGCATCCTGATGTAGTGCAGTCGCCTGAACGGTAACGTACGCTAAAACCTTGTCGGTTTAGGCATGGTTCAGGATCGACGGTTCGGGCTTGACCGTCTCGCAATGGCCCTCACCCCCCCAGCCCCCGCTCCCGCTGCGGCGGGCGAGGGGGGGTAATTCTCGTCAGGAAGCGATATACGCCCCTCTCCCGCGTGCGGGAGAGGGGTTGGGGGTGAGGGTTGTCCGGCGACAGACTGTCAAGCTGGTTTGAACCATGCCTTAATGCACGGAACCCGCTGTGGTCACCGCTGTGGCTACATCCGCATCGCCATCGGCAGGATGAACAGGTAGACATTGATCGCGCCGAGGATGGCGATCACCGCCGCGTAGGGCGCGAAGGTGCGCCAGGTCGTCCGCGCCGCGCCGAAGTTGCTGCGCGCGATCCGGTAGGCCGCGTAGAGCGAGCCCAGGATGCCTAGCGCCACCAGGATGTACTGCATCACCTGGATGACCCCCGTGGCCAGCAGTGCGGGAGACCCCTCGCCCGCGTGTTGCCCTACCAGCATCAGGGCGGTGAACCAGACCGCCTTGCCCTCGGCGAGGAGGTGGAAGAGGTTGTGGGCCACGTGGCCGGCTACGTCCAGCGGGATGATCGCGTAGCCGAACATGGCGAAGTTGCGCGCCAGGCTGGCCCCGTTTAGCTGCCCGGCCGCCAGTGCCGTTAGCGCCATCAGCGTCACCGGGATGGCCATCGCGATCAGGAAGGTGATCGTGAACGTCACCGCGTAGTTGTCGGTGCCGACCAGTCGTTCGAGTCCGGCCAGCACTGCCTGCCAGCCCTCCAGCATGGTGATGTTCTGCACAAAGACGATGCCCATGATCACGACGGCCAGGAAGGCCTCCTCGACCCGGGGCTTGCGCACGGACCACAGCTCCGAGGTCGGCGGGCGCAGGGTCAGCGTGATCGAGTCGTTGGGGCAGCTCTTCACACAGTTGGCGCAGAGGTTGCAGCTGGCGTTGCTCTCCAGCGTGCGCGGGAACTCGAACATCGGGCAGCCCGCCGCCTGCGCGCTGCCGTTGAAGCAGGCCGCCTTGCTGGTGCAGGTCGCGCAGACCGCGGGGGTGGCGCGCAGGGCGATCATGCCGGTGCGGGCGTAGTTGCCCGAGAGGCCGCCGAGGAAGCAGAGGTAGCGGCAGAAGGTGCGGCGCTGGAAGAAGGCGCCCGACACCACCACGCCGGTGGTGAGCATCAGCAGCAGGATGCCCGAGCCCCAGGGCGACTCGACGACGCCGAAGACGTGGTCGCTCCAGGTGATCATGATGAAGGTGAGGTCGATGATCCAGATGCCGTAGCTCTTGAGGAACTTTGGCACCGGGCGGTTGAGGCCGA
>JBAXES010000551.1:0-3439 GCA_037140315.1 Chloroflexales bacterium | reverse complement strand
CGCGCCCACGACCAAGCCCGACCGTAACCCCAGCCCCGGCAGCGAACGCCACCGCCGAGCCGACCGCCGAGCTACAGCGAGACCCGCTTGCCACCCCGGCCCATGAGGGCGGCAGCGATGCGAATAGCGGCGCAATGCCGAGGCCCACATCCCAGAACCCGGATGACAATCCGCCCCAGGCAACGCAGCAGCCCGAGCCGAGGCGCCCGGAGGCCCCCGGGCCCTCAGAGGCCAGCCCTTCAGAGCCGCAGCGGCCAGAGAGCCCAGCGCCGACCGAGGTAAAGAGATCGCGATCAGAGAGCCCCACCGATACGCCACGCTCAGAGCAACCGCAGCCCTCGTCGGAGCCCGGCAACGCCGAGTCGCCAAAGCCCGAGCACACCGAGACATCATCACCGGATCCTGAGCACGCCGGGACGCCTGAGTATAGCCAAGGCCAAGCTACCGCGCCAAGCCCGTAGCCGATACCGCGAAGAGACGCGCAGAGAGCGAGAGCACAATGCTTCCTCGCCATTTTCGCGTCTCGGGTAGACAAGCCATAACTATTTGCGGGCAACCCCGTTTGTAGGATAGCTGCAGCATCATTGCGCCTGCCTCGGATCGCAACCAGAAAGACCAGATCTCAACGTAGGAGGACATTTTGATGAGTCTACGACTGGACTTGCATCTGCTACTCCGGCGATCACTGCCCATCCTCATCATCGCACTCTTGATCATCGCACCGGCCCTAGGCAGCGTCCAAGCATCTTCGAGCCGCCAGAGCGCAGCCCCGGTCCTTCAGGGCACAGAGAAAGAGCTGAAGGGCACGGTCGATAAGCGGCCCACCGGCACGCTCTTCGGCGACTGGGGCATCGCCGGGCAGAGTTTCTCGGCGACCGAGACGACCCCCACCACCAGCCTCTTCCTCGGATTCGGCGACGCCGGGCCGCAGGTGGGTGCCTGCGTCGATGTTCGCTATTATGATGCCAGCGCGACGACGCGGATCATCATGAGCATCGCCCCCGACAACGACTGCGCGGCGGCGGGCGACCCCACCCGCCTGGAGTTTAAGGGCAAGATCCTGAAGCGAGTAGAGGGGGGAGCTAATGGCACATGGACGATCGGCGACAAGCTAGTTGTGATCAGCGACGCCACCTTCTTCGAGGGCTACCCCGCCGGCATCGCCGGCAGGCCGATCTCAAACGCCTGCGTCGAGGTGAGCTACGCCATCGAGAATGGCCAGAATATTGCCCTGCGCATCCGCTCCGACGACACCTGCGGCGGCACGTCCAGCGACCACTCGTTCCGCGGCCCAGTCGACTCGCGGCCCGTCGATAAGGTCGGCGACTGGGTGATCGGCGGGCAGGCATTCGTGGTGATTGCTGGCACTGCCTTTGCCGCCGGTGCCTTCGGCGTCGGCCAGCCGGCCGTCGGCGACTGCGTCGGCCTGACCTACAGCGTGAGCGCCACTACCTCGGCCCGCACGGTGGCGACGATCTTCCCGGCCAACTGCGCCGGCGAGCGCCCTGATATCGAGGGCTACGATGCCCACGGGTTCTTGGACGCATTCCCAAGCAACATCCCGCCCGTCGGCACCTGGACTATCAGCGGCGTGAACTACGCTGCTACGCCCACAACCGTCTTCGAAGAGAAGTACGGAAAGTTCTTCGTCCCCACCGCCCCTACTGATCCCAAAGTATGCGTCCAGGTTCACTACCAACTCGACCAGACCGACGTCACTAAGCCTAAGCGCACCGCAATGCGCATCGAGACCGTGCCAAGCTTCCGCTGCACGCGCAGCGCCGAGGCGCATGATCTCTATGGCAAGATCAAGCAGCTGCCGGGCACCACCAGAGATCTCGGCGCATGGCTAGTCGGCGACAACCTAGTGGTCGTGGTGACGCCTGAGACGAAGCTCGAGGGCGGGCCGTTCGCCATGGGCCAGCTGGTGAAGGTGACGTTCGGGCGCGCGGGCGATGGCTCGCTGATCGCCGTTAAGATCCAGGTCAAGCGCAGCCCGGATGCCGAGAAGGAGTACCGAGGTAGGGGCAAGGCCTACGGCATGATCGGCGCCCCCCTGCCAGATCCGCTGCCGGTCGGCACGTGGATCATCGGCGGCACCAGCTACAGCGCCACGGCGGATCTGCAGCTGAAGGGCTACACGGCCCCGGCCACCCCACAGGCCGGCGACTGCGTGGAGGTATACTTCCAGGCCAACGCCGCAGGCGCGCGCACGGCGCTGAAGATTGGCAAAGAGGACCCGACCGCATGCACGAGCAACGTGAGGGTCTACGGCAGCGTGACCGCGATGCCGGACCCGGCCAGCGGCTACGTGGGCACGTGGACGGTCGCCGGCGAGAGCTACACCACAAATGGGGCCACGGTCTTCGATGAGAAGCAAGCCCCGCTGGCAGTGGGGGCCTTCGTCGAGGTGACCTATGACGCGGGGACCAAGCTGGCGACGAAGATCAGCACCATCGTGCCGCCCGGCGCCGGCGATGACAACCACGCCGGTAAGCTAGTGATCCCCGCGACGCCAGTGTCGATCGCGTCGGCGACGCTCGCCGCAAGCCCGAGCGCGATCAGCGTCGGCGGCACAACCTACACGGTGAACGCCGGCACGCTGCTGAACGGCGCGCTCACCACTGGGACAACGGTGCTCGTGAACTCGTACACCGATGCGACCGGGAAGCTTGTCGCCACCCAGGTGTCGGCCGCCTCCAGCACGTATCTGCCCTTGATCATGCGCTAACAGCGGGTAGTGCTGCAGCTAGGCAATACCCTCGGCGCGGCGGGCTATACGCCCGCCGCGCCACTCGCCCCAGGTGCGGGCGCTGCGATAACAACAGCCACATATGAGCATGATGCCAGGTTGGGAGAGGCGCGGAGAGGGACAGGCCCTCTCCGCAAAAACCCCTCTACCCCTTTAAGGAAGCTCGGACGCAGTACTAAGGGGCGGGGATCTCGTCATGGCGCAGCGTCACAGGCTGGGGGATGCGTCGCTGGTAGAGCAGGGCCGCGCCGACCCCGAGCAGGCAGAGCGCAGCGCAGATCAGCAGGGCGTCGGGCACGCCGAAGAGGCTGGCCGCGACGCCGATCAGCAGGCCACCGATCGGCGTGCTGCCGGCGAAGAGCATAAAGTAGAGGCTGCTGACCCGGCCGCGCAGGTCGTCGGGCACGCGCAGCTGAATGACCGTATTGGCGGCCGTGGTGAAGCTGATCCCCGCGAAGCCGAGCGCGAAGAGCAGGGCGGCGGCGATGATGAAGCTGCTGGTGGCAGCCACAGCGCCGAGCAGCAGGCTGAAGGCGGCGGCGGCGATGATCATGCGCCGCGGGGTGACGCTGCCCATGTAGGCGTTGGCGAGGGCCGCCGAGAGCGAGCCAAGGCCGAGGAAGGAGCCCAGCAGGCCGTAGCTGGCCGGGCTGGTGTGCAGAATAAACCCGCCGATCAGCGGCAGCG
>JBAXES010000550.1:0-3465 GCA_037140315.1 Chloroflexales bacterium | reverse complement strand
CGCGTGCTGAGCCTGCTGGAGTACGGCATCCGCCAGAGTCTGGCCCAGGAGCCGCAGGCCGAACCGCTGAAGGGGCTGTATGCCGGCCAACCGAGCCGGGGCACACGCCGCCCCACGGCCGAGCGCGTCCTGGAGGCATTCGACAACCTGACGCTGACCGTGGTCACATTGCCCAACCAGGTCATCCACCATCTGACCCCGCTGTCGAACCTCCAGCAGCGGCTGCTGGCACTGGCTGGACTGGAGGTTTCCTGCTATACGCGTCTGGTTGAGCATTTGTCGGAACCGCCGAGAGAAATAAGCGAACGGTAAGGTAGATGCGCGTCACCGCGTTATGCCAGAGCTATCATGCGGCGAATCAGGTGGTAGGCTTCAATACAACACGGCCGGGAATCTACACAGCGACGGGACAACGATGTATCACTACGACACGCCAGGCGCACCACCGCCAGGGGGAGCACTAGCAACGCCTACAACGGAACGGCGACGATAAGCTTGACAGCGCAGGCGCGACCCACGATACCCAAGACCTCGCGGTGCCTCCTCAGCCAGATCCTCAACGACGACAGCGTGAATTACCGCTACGGCCGGGATTGCCTGTCGAGCACCGAAGGCACCTGATACTTCAGTGACGCACTACAGGCCGCGTGTTCGCCACGACCAACTCCTGAATGCGATTTCCTCTACCCGCTACATACGCTGCGCAACACCCGCAGTACGAACCGCGATCTTCAAAACGATGTCGAGAAGATTGCTTGTGAGTAGCGCACACGCTCTACACGGAATCGCTTACTTCACGTTTTTACACGTATCTCGGCTGTACCCGAGGAACACCCACATGGTGAGCCTATCACCCCATAGTAACGTACCATAGAACTGGTCTATGATATCTATGCACCAGCCAAGGACATCGCAGATGGGTTTTGTGGGATCGATGCCCGACGACGGCATACGGAGGAGGCCAGACCATGCGGATAGGCTATGCCCGCGTTTCGACATCCGACCAGAACCTGCATCTCCAGCATGATGCGCTTCAGGTCGCAGGGGGCGAGCGCCTGTTTAGCGACACGGTGAGCGGAGTCTGTGTGGATCGTCCGGGGCTGACCGCAGCGCTTGGCGCATGTCGGTCGGGCGACACGCTCGTACTATGGAAGCTCGACCGATTGGGGCGCTCACTCCCACACCTCGTGGAGATCGTGCAGGATTTATATGCGCGCGGCGTGGGTTTCACCAGCTTGCAGGAGCAGATGGATACGACGACCTCGGGCGGGAAGTTGATCTTCCACATCTTTGCGTCACTGGCTACATTCGAGCGCGATCTGATCCGGGAGCGCACCAACGCCGGGTTGGCGGCGGCACGCGCACGAGGCAGGCATGGTGGGCGCCCGAAAGGCGTCGATCAGAAGAAGCAGAAAGCGGCGTTGGCACTGAAGAAGAATGCGGGATACAGCATCCGCGAGATTTGTGAGATCGTCGGGATCTCGCGCAATACGTACTACAAGTACACACGTGCGGATGCACCGCCGCACGCACAACCACTTAGTGCACTCTCTCTCGCCCGTCCTTCTTGCGATCCTGGCCAAATCTGAACCCAGCGAGGTACTATGCCAATCATCGATCTCTCCACGACCATTGCCACCAGCCCCCCCGGCACGCCTGACCTGATCCGGGTGAGTCTGGAGCACGCCGGCCACACGGCGGGTGCCGCAACGATTAAGGCGGTCTTCCAGGTGCCCCCCGCCCTGCTCCGCGACGGCGAAGGCTGGGCCGTCGAGACCTTCACCCGCTTTGGCACGCACGACAGCACCCACGTCGACGCACCATGGCACTACAACTCCACCATCCAGGGCCAGCCCGCCCAGACCATCGACCAGCTGCCCCTGGAGTGGTTCTTCGCCCCGGGCGTGCGCCTCGACATGCGCCACAAGGCCGACGGTGACGCGATGACGGTCGCGGACGCCCAGTCCGCGCTCGCCGCCGCTGGCCACACCCTGCGCCCTGGCGACATTGTGCTAGTCCACACCGGCCGCGACGCCTTCTACGACCAGCCCGACTACATGGTTCGTGGCCCCGGCGTCACCGCCGAGGCCACCCGGTGGCTCTTCGCGCAGGGTGTGCGCGTGATGGGTATCGACGCCTGGGGCTGGGACGCGCCGCTCGACCGCCAGGCCCGCGCGGCCCTCACCGAGCAGGCCCCGGGCATCTTCTGGGCCGCCCACCAGGTCGATCTGCCCTACTGCCAGATCGAGCGCCTGGTTAACCTGGCCGCCCTGCCGCCCCACGGATTCACCGTGGCCTGCTTCCCGCTGAAGGTTCAAGGCGGGAGCGCTGGCCCCTGTCGTGCCGTCGCCATCCTGCCCGATGAACAAAGGAGTCCCCCACACGCCTGACGCATGCGCGCCGCGCTGAATCTGGCACCCCCGCGTTCGAACTCGTCACCGCAGCCGCTGGCCACAGGTGAGGAGCGATGAGCGCACGGCGAGCGATTCGAACCCGAGCGCGGGGGCGGCTGGGAGACATCACACCTGAGCAGCAGTCGCGTCTTCCCCGACGATGGCCCTCGCCACCGACGGGCGAGGGCTGGATCTGGTGTTGCGATCCCCTACCTCCGCACCTGATACAGCGCCGTCCCATAAAATTCGTACGACGCAGCCCGGTCGGGGAAATCGACGACGTGGACGGTGAAGCGCGCCGGCAGGCCGTTCTCCGGACAGTGTGCCTTGAAGAAGCCCCCGTAGGCCCGGGCGTAGGCGTCGCGTAGGCGCTCAAGTTCGCGCGCATACCCCTCCGGATCGGCGATGGGGTTTGGCGATTTCGGCTGCGCGCGGAAGGCATGGATCTCAATGAAATCCACCTCGGCGAGCGACTGGCAGATCTCGGCTTCCTGAAGCCACTGCTCCCAGCACTGAAAGACCAGCGGGATCTCGCGTTCAGGGTCCATGGTGATGATCGTGTCCCGACCGAGGATGCTAGCCGCCGAATAGCCCCCGGTGAGTCCCGAGAAATACAGCTTCACGTCGCCGTCGGGCTGCTGCTCGACAACCAGATTCGACAGCACCGGCGACTCGCCCTCGTAGTAATACGTCAGCTTGCCGCGCCGCTTGACCGTGAATGGCATACAAAAGGTACCTTTCATAGAAATGCTGGTTCCGCACGGCCCTGCTTGGCGTGTCAAGGGTGTACCGTAGCGCCGGATGAACCTGTTCGAGCAACCGCATCGTCTGGGTACAGAACCCACGATCATAATAGCCGGGGTCGATGGCGATATAATGCCAGAGATCCTGTAGCTTGCCTATGGCCGAGCGACTGATGTTGCTGTGGTCAATCCGCTAGCATTCAGGAATGCGCGCTCCTAATCGTTAGAGGACTCCCTGGTGCCTTTTCTCGGCATGGGGAGACCCTCTAGCGGTTGCCCTGTGTGCTATGCTTCGGTGAGACAGATCGCTTCCAGAATTCCGGGTGCAA
>JBAXES010000549.1:0-3470 GCA_037140315.1 Chloroflexales bacterium | reverse complement strand
TTCCAGGAGTCGGTGGTGGACGTACTCTCGGCCAAGGCGACCGACGCCGCGCGCCAGCACGGGGCCACCGCGATCATCCTGGCCGGCGGGGTGGCCGCCAACACCCGCCTGCGCGCCGAACTCGCCCGCCGCGCCGGTGTGCCTGTGCGCTTCCCCCCCATCGACCTCTGCACCGACAACGCCGCCATGGTCGCCGCCGCCGCCTTCCACCGCTTTGCGGCCGGGGCGCAGAGCGGCTGGGATCTGGACGTGACGCCGAATCTGAAGTTGGGCATGCCCTAAACACTACATTGTTTTACAAAGATGTGCCAGCAAAGCTGGCACATCTTTGTAAAACAATAAGACGTTTGGGGGCCTGCGGCCTCATCCCTACGCCCCGCGGATCAGCGCCAGCACCTCGTCGAGCACCAGCCCGTTGGTGCCGACCCCCTCGCCGCCGTCAATGGTCGGCGTGCCCTTCCAGTCGGTGTAGGTGCCGCCGGCCTCCTGGAGGATCGGCGCCAGGGCTGCCGCGTCCCAGATATTCATCACCCCGTCCAGGGCCAGCTCGGCCCGCCCGGTGGCCACCAGCAGGTAGCCGTAGCAGTCGGCCCAGGTGCGGAACATGCCGGCGGCCCCCAGGATGCGCGCGAACGCCTCGCCCTTGCCCCACGCCTCGTACCCCGCCGCCACCGTCGCCACCGCCAGGCCCTCGCGCAGCGTGCCCACGCGCGACACCCGGCACTGTCGCCCGTTCCACCAGCAGCCCTGGCCCTTGCCGGCGGAGACCACCTCGCCCAGGGCCGGCATATTCACCACGCCCACCAGCGGCTCGCCGCCGCGCAGCAGGCCCACCATCACCCCGTAGAGCGGCACCCCGCGTACAAACGACTTCGTGCCGTCGATCGGGTCGAGCACCCAGCGGTACTCGGCGTCGGCCCCGCCGCTCAGGCCGTCCTCCTCGCCCAGCACTGCGTGGTCCGGGTAGCGCGCCGTGATCGCGGCCCGCAGGTACGCCTCCGACTCGCGGTCCGCCACCGTCACCGGCGACTCGTCGGCCTTGCGGTCCACCGCCACCCCGCTCTGGAAGTGGCGCAGCGTGATCTTGCCCGCCGTCCAGGCGATGGTGTTGGCGAAGTCCAGCAGCTCGTTGATCTTCTCTGCCATCGATATTCTTCCTTTAAAAAAGTATATATATTTGGCTGAAATTGCCGACAAAGCTGGCAATTTCAGCCAAATATATTAGGATCCCACTAGCCGCGCTACGAGCGCGGCGAGATCGTGCAGGCTCACCGGCTTGCTCATATACTCATTGGCCCCGGCCTCAAGGCAGCGCTCGCGGTCGCCGGGCATCGCCAGGGCGGTCAGCGCCACGATCGGCGTCGCCGTGAACATGGGCAGCGCCCGGATCTGCCGGATGGCCGCCAGCCCATCCAGCACCGGCATCTGGATGTCCATCAGAATGAGATCCGGACGCAGCTCGATGGCCCGCGCTACCGCCTCCTGGCCGTTGCGCGCCACCGCCACCCGGTGGTGACGACTCTGCAGGTACTCGCTGATCGCGCTGATCGTCACCTCGGTGTCCTCGGCCAGCAGGATCACTCTGCCGTTGGCTTTCTGCTGCTGCCGGTCGGGCGTCGGCCCCTCCTGGGTGGGCGCGCCCTGTCTTAGATCCATCGGGCGCCAGGGCAGGGCGATCGTGAAGCGGCTGCCCTGCCCCACACCTGCGCTCTCGATGTTCACGCCTCCGCCCAGCAGGTTCGCCAGACGTCGCACCAGGGCCAGCCCCAGCCCGGTGCCCTCGTGCTGTCGCGTCAGGCCGCTGTCGAGCTGGGTGAAGGGCTGGAACAGCCGCCCCATGTCCTCCGGCGCGATGCCGATCCCGGTGTCGGCCACCGCGAACGAGATCTGCCCGTGCGCCGCGTCGGTGGCAACCTCAAGCCGCACCTGCCCGCCCGCCGGCGTGAACTTCACGGCGTTGCCCAGCAGGTTCACCAGCATCTGCTTCAGCCGCTTCGCGTCAACCTCGATCAGCGCGGAGGGGTCGCTGTTGACAAAGCTGACATGAACCCCCTTGTGGACTGCGATCTCCTGGGTGAACAGCAGGCTCGACTCGCAGATGTCGACGACGCGGTGCAGTTCCGTGTGGATCTCCATGCGGCCGGCCTCCACCTTCGAGAGGTCGAGGATGTCGTTGATCAGCGTGAGCAGGTGTTGTCCGCTCGTCGTAATATGCTCCATCGAGCGGAGCTGGCGCTCGTTCAGCGGGCCGCTGATCTGCTCAGTCAGCATCTCGGAGAAGGCCAGGATGCCATTCAGCGGGGTGCGCAGCTCGTGGCTCATCGTGGCCAGAAACTCGTCCTTCGTGCGCAGCGCCCGGGTCAGCTCCGCGTTCACATGGCTCAGGTCGGCGGTGCGCTCGTCGACGCGCCGCTCAAGCTCGCTGTTCATCTGGCGAATCTCGTTCTCGCGCCGTATGCGCTCGGTGATGTCGCGCACAAAGCAGATCAGCTGCCGGTCGCCATTGTCGATATATTGGATGCTGACCTCCGCATCGAAGCAGCTGCCATCCTTACGGCGGAGGAGCGTCTCAAACCGGCCCGACCCGGCAGCGACGACCTGCCGCATGTGCGCATTCTTCTCCGTTGGCGGCTCGATCGGGTTGATGTCGGTGATCTGCAGCTTCAGAATCTCGTCGCGGCTGTAGCCGGACATGGCGCAGTAGGCGTCATTCACATCGATAAACCGCAGCTGCGCATCGGCGATCAGGAACCCATCTAGCGCCGTCTGTAGGATGGTGCGCAGGCGTCGCTCGTTCTCGCGCAGGGCCGCCTCGGCCAGCTTGTTGTCGGTGATGTCGCGCATGTTGGCGACCACTGCGCCTACCGCCGGGTCGGACTGCAGGTTGGTGGCGGTGCTCTCCAGCCAGCGCCACGACCCGTCGTAGTGACGCGTGCGGAAGACGGCGGTGCGGACGGTGCCCGGGGCGCGCATCACCTCGGTGAACAGGGCCATGGTCGGCCCCATGTCGTCGGGGTGGATCAGGCTGAATATGCTCCTTCCGGCCATCCCTTCGCGGTAGCCCATGACGCGCTCATAGTTAGGGCTGTTGTAGATCATCCGGCCATCCGCGCCCACCAGGGAGATGGAGTTCCCGCTCTTCTCGATCAGCGCGCGGAAGCGCTCCTCGCTGCGTCGTATGCTGTCGGTGGCTGCCTGGCGCCGGGCGAGCGAGCGCGCCAGCCATGCCGAGATCGCCAGCCCGACCAGCAGCATCAACCAGGGCATCGGCACCTTGCGCTCGGCCAGATAGCTCGGGGTCGGATGGGTGACGATGCGCCAGCTTCGACCGGCCACATTGAGCCGCTCGGTGTCGCCCATGTCTAATATCTGGTTATCGATGCTGAAATAGCCGCTGCGCACTTCAGCATTGGCACCTAGTACTCCGTCCATCTTATTCTGATGGGTTGAGCGTCGGGTAGAGCTTCTTG
>JBAXES010000548.1:0-3470 GCA_037140315.1 Chloroflexales bacterium | reverse complement strand
GTACTGGACGATCGCCTGGGACGCGCTAGTCGCCGAGCGGGCCCACGTCGCGGTGCGGGCGCGGCTCGCGCACCAGGTCGGGCCGCAGCGCGACGCGCCGGCCGACACCGACCCGCGCGGGCGCTCGCCCTACCGCGCTGAGCAGCACGGCTCCTGGCAGCGCATGGAGGGCTACACCGACAGCCCCGACCAGGCTACCGCCGAGCGCGGCCAGCGCTACCTGGCCGCGATCATCCCCGCGGTGGCGCGCGCGCTGCGCGAGTTCTACCAGGCCACGCCGCCCGCAGCGTGATTGCAAAAGCGGATCGTTTGTGCTATAGTGCATCTACACGTTTCCGCTAGTTTCTAGGGTATACAATGATGCGCTCAATCGAACTCTTTGCAGGCGCGGGGGGACTCGCCATAGGCACGCACGATGCTGGCTTTAGAACCAGCGTCATTATCGAGCGTGATAGCGACACCTGCATGACGATTCGTACGAATCAATCGCGTGGGTTTGCGCCAATGGCCCATGCGCAGCTGTTTGATCGCGATGTGCAGCTCTTTGATTATGCCCCCCTGCAAGGAGCGATCGACTTCATTTCGGGCGGCCCGCCCTGTCAGCCGTTTTCGATGGGCGGAAAACACCGTGGATACCAAGACACGCGCGATATGTTCCCCGAGGCGGTGCGCGCCGTACGCGAGCTACAACCGCAGGCGTTCCTGTTTGAAAACGTCAAAGGGCTCACCCGCGAGTCATTCGCGAAGTATTTCGGGTACATCCAGCTCCAGCTGACCTACCCAGATATCGTCCGACGCGATGATGAGCCCTGGATTGAGCACCTAGCGCGGCTTGAGCAGCATCACACCAGCGGATCGGAAGAAGGGCTGCTCTATCGCGTCGTGTATCGCCTGGTGAACGCCGCCGATTACGGCGTCCCGCAGCGCCGCGAGCGGGTCTTTATCGTTGGCTTTCGTAGCGACATCCACCAGGCCTGGAGCTTTCCTGAGGCGACCCACACCCAGGAGGCATTGCTCTACCATCAATGGCGCTCACAAAACTATTGGGAGCAGCACCAGATCCCGCAAAAAGCTCGCCCGGCGATTCCCGAGAAGGTAGCTGCACGCGTGGCTCGACTCAAAATCGACCCCGCCGTTATGAAGTTGCCCTGGGCGACAATTCGCGATGCAATCTACGACCTACCCGACCCGCAGACAGCAACAGACAAGGCGATCCTCAACCACGAATATCGGTCGGGGGCCCGCACCTATAAGGGGCACACCGGCAGCCCGCTCGATGAGCCCGCCAAAGCCCTAAAGGCCGGCGACCACGGTGTCCCTGGCGGGGAGAATATGGTAGTATATCCACATGGAAGCATAAGGTATTTCACGGTTAGAGAGAGCGCCCGGCTCCAGGGCTTCCCCGACGAGTATCTCTTCCCGGTATCTTGGACCGAAAGCATGCGGCAGCTCGGGAACGCTGTCCCCGTTGAGCTCGGCTACAAGGTCGCGTCGAGTATCGCAACAGCTCTGGAAAGGGCAGCGCGTGAAGGTGAAGCCGTTCAACCCATTGGACAAGCGCAATTTAGGAATTAGTGTCGCAAACGAACTGCTCGCCACCGCATTACAGCCTCTGCCCCCATCAGAGTTCGAAGGCGCGGGCGTCTACGCCATTTACTATCTTGGCCTGAAAAAGCCCTTTGCGCAGTACAAGCCCATCGCAGTCACCGATCTTGAAGACCCCGAAGCTAACCCGATCTATGTCGGCAAGGCTATCCCGGCAGGATCACGTAAGGGTGGGCAGGACTTTGAGATCGAACACGGGAGGGCGCTATCGCTCCGCTATTCGATGCGATTGCCAGTCATATGCAGCTGAGACATCTGTAGTCTGACATGGCACTATCAAAAAAGCAGAGGCGGGATGGATGGCGGTGCCACCCATCCCGCTTCTTTGGTACAATAATACGCGTACCCCGGCACACAGAAAGAGGACTCGATGACGCTCACCCATGGGTTTACGCTCGTCCGCGACGAGCATGTTGCTGAGCTACATACCCGGGCCCGGATCTATCGCCACGCGAAGACCGGCGCCGAGCTGCTCTCGCTCGCCAACGACGATGAGAATAAGTGCTTCGGCATCACCTTCCGCACCCCGCCCGAGGACTCCACCGGGGTCGCCCATATCCTTGAGCACTCGGTGCTCGGCGGCTCGCGCAAGTACCCGGTCAAAGACCCCTTCGTCGAGCTGCTCAAGAGCTCGCTCAAGACGTTCCTCAACGCCTTCACCTACCCGGATAAGACCTGCTACCCCGTGGCGTCCACCAACCTGCAGGACTTCTATAACCTGGTGGACGTCTACCTCGACGCGGTCTTCTTCCCGCGGATCACCCCCGAGACCCTCAAGCAGGAGGGCTGGCACTACGAGCTGGAGCAGAAGGGCGACCCGCTGATCTTCAAGGGCGTGGTCTTCAACGAGATGAAGGGCGCCTACTCGTCGCCCGACGCCACGCTTGGCCGCTACGCCCAGCAGTCGCTCTTCCCCAACACCACCTACGGCCACTCGTCGGGCGGCGACCCCAGGGCGATCCCGGACCTGAGCTACGCGCAGTTTAAGGCCTTCCACAGCACGCTCTACCACCCCTCGAACGCGCGGATCTTCTTCTACGGCGACGACCCGGAGGACGAGCGGCTGCGCCTGCTGGACGCCTACCTGAGCCAGTTCGAGCTGATCACGCCGCCCTCGCAGATCGGCATCCAGGCGCCCTTCGACGCCCCGCGCAGCTTCGAGCACACCTACAGCGCCGACGACGACAACGGCAAGAAGGGCATGGTCACGCTCAACTGGCTGATTGGCGTCGAGCCGGACATCCAGCGCGTGCTGACCCTCGACCTGCTCAGCTACATTCTGATCGGCAACGCCGGCGCCCCGCTGCGCAGGGCCCTGATCGACTCGGGCCTCGGCGAGGACCTGACCGGCGGCGGCTATAACGACGGCCTGCTCCAGCACACCTTCTCGGTCGGGCTGAAGGGGATCGACCCCGCCGACGCCACAGAGGTCGAGGCGCTGATCCTGCGCACCCTGGGCGATCTGGCCGAGGGCGGCATCGACGCCGACACGATCGCCGCCGCCCTGAACACCTTCGAGTTCAGCCTGCGCGAGAACAACACCGGCTCCTTCCCGCGCGGCCTGAGCCTGATGCTGCGCGCCCTGGGCACCTGGCTCTACGACGGCGACCCGCTGGCGCCGCTGCGCTTCGAGGCCCCGCTGGCCGCCATCCGCGCCGCCCTCGGCGGCGGCGAGCGGCTCTTCGAGGGCCTCATCCGCAGCGCACTGCTGGAGAACCAGCACCGCACCCGCGTGCTGCTGCGGCCCGACCTAGCCCAGGCCGAGCGCGAGGCCGCCGAGGAGCGCGCCCGCCTCGCCGCCGTCCGCGCCGCCATGAGCGACGCCGACCTGGAGGCGGTGATCGCCGAGACCCACGCCCTCAAGG
>JBAXES010000547.1:0-3477 GCA_037140315.1 Chloroflexales bacterium | reverse complement strand
GGGTGCTGCGCCGCTACGGTCGCCTGCCGGGAACCGGGGAGGTTGGGGTCGCCGCACTGCTCCCCGCCGATCACCTGGCGACCATGATTGATACCATGGCTTATGGCCTTGGGCTGCCGTGGACACTCCTCTCCCTGCTGCTCTTCCCCGCGTTCAGCGGGTGGGCGTGGTGGCGACGCTGGCTGCCGTGGTGGTTCCAACTGCTCGGGTGGGCTCTCTTTCTCGGGGGATGGCTCCTGATCCGGCTTGACCCAGGCGGCATCGTCGGCTGGTATTTCACCTAGCGGAGGGTCACCGGGAGATCAATGGGTGCGTCGGCATACTGCAGGCTCAATGGTTATGATCTCCGCTACGTAGGAGTGCGCAGATGATCACAGACCCCCTCCAGATCAGCTACGACCGGGTGGCGGCTGACTACACCGCCCACATCGCCGATGAACTGACGGGTAAGCCGCTCGACCGGGCGCTGCTCCTGGCCTTCGCCGAGCAGGTGCGTCCGCTCGGCCCGGTGGCCGACCTGGGCTGCGGCCCGGGCCACGTGGCCGCCTTCCTGGCCGACGCCGGGGTGGCGGTCGAGGGCATTGATTACTCCAGCGAGATGGTGGCGCAGGCCGCTCGGCGCTACCCGACGCTCACCTTCCGCCAGGGCGATCCGCGCGCCCCGGACGTGGCCGAGGTCAGCCTGGGTGGAATGGTCGCGTTCTACAGCATCATTCATCTCCCCCCAGATGGGCTTGTCCCGACCTTTCAGGCATGGTGGCGAGCGCTCCGCCCGGCGGGTCTGGTGCTGGTCGCCTTCCATATCGGCGAGAGCGTGCGCCACCTCGCCGAGTGGTGGGGGCACCCGGTCGATCTGGCGTTCCGCTTCCTGCCCGTCACCACGGTGACGGAGGCGCTGGAGCAGGCGCACTTCACGATCCTGGCCACCCTCCAGCGCGCGCCCGACCCGGCGGTGGAGCACCTCAGCCAGCGAGCCTACCTGCTCGCCCGCAAGGACGTCGTGGGCGGTGATACATGACCGATGACGATGCCTGGCTCACGACGTTCCTGGCCAGCGAGGCGGCCACCGCGCCGCGGCTCGCTGGCTACTACCACCACAACTACATCGTGCCGCGCCGGGGCCGGCCCGTCGTCGTCCGCGTGCCCATCGCTGGCGGCCCGCTGATGGATCTGCGGCGCATCCCGGAGACGACGGTGCTGACGTTCCTGGCGGCCCACGCCTTCCCGGCCCCGCGCCTGCTGCACACCGCCGCCGATGGGCGCGCCGTCGTCCACAGCTTCGTCGCGGGCCAAGTGCTGAACGCAGTCTACGTTGATCGCTTGCCCCTGCCCGACTGGATCGCGCCGCACCTGGCCGCGCAGCTCGCGCGCCTGCACGCGCTCCCCCCGGATACGCTGGCCCCTGCCTGCGCCGATCTGGCCACCAGCCCGGACACCCGGCCGTTCCTGCGCGCCCTGCTGCGCTTCACGGAGGCGATCTACCAGACCTGGCTGCCCCAGGTCGCGCCGCTCTACCGGGCGCTGCACATCCCCGCTCAGCCCTTCGCGATCGTCGCGGCCCAGGTCGATCAGCTGCGCCCGCACCCCTTCGTGCTCTGCCACTGCGATGTCCACCGCAAGAACCTGATCCTGCACCCCGACGCGCCGCAGCTGACCATGCTCGACTGGGAGATCGCCCTGGTCGCTGACCCGGCCTACGATATCGCGGTCCACTTCCACAAGATGGGCTACACGCCGGAGCAGGAGGCGGCCTTCCTGCACGCCTACCTGGCCCACACCGGCGCGGCAGATGACGTGGGAACTTGGGCGGGGCAGATCGCGATCTACCGTAGCCTGGAGCGGGTGAAGTCGGCTATCGTCGACGGCATCCGCTACGCGGGCGACGTGCGCCAGCCCGGGCTGCGCCCGGCGCAGCGGCACGACTACGCGCGGCGCTACCAGCGCAAGCTCGAGCTCGCCTGGCGCACCTGGGGCATCGACCCCCGCGACGTGGGGCTGACCACCGAGGCGATCAGCGCCCTGCTCATGACCGCCCCGCTTTCAGGGTGATCACACGGATTGGCGCTGGTGGGCCGTGCTAGAAGAACTCGTCGAGCAGCTGGTAGTAGCGCAGCTTCGCGGCGTCGGGCTGGCCGATCCCGTAGGCCGTGAAAAAGGGGGCCACCCAGGCCGAACCGAGATTGCGCGCGATGCTGCGCGCGGCCTGGGCCAGGTCGTGGTAGCGATCCGCCACCCCGCAGCGCCCGAGGTCGATAAACCCACTCAGCGCCCAGTCGGCGATCACCACATTGGGCAGGCAGTAGTCGCCGTGGATGAGCACCAGGTCTTCGTCGCGCGGGCGAGTGGCGTGCAGCTCGGCCAGCAGCGACTCAGGGCTGCGGCCGACTCGCTCATCATCGAAATCCTCCGCGTCGACCGCGCCGGCGGCCAGGTTGGCTGCGGCCCGGGCCAGTTCGGCGTCCAGGCGCAGATCGAAGAGGCAGTCCGTGATCGGCTGGCGGTGGATGATCTGCAGGCTCGCGGCCAGGAGCGCCACCAGCCGCGCGGGATCGGCGCGCCAGCGCGCGGCGGTCGCATCGGCGCCGGGCAGCGCCGCCATCAGCAGATAGGTGTGGCGCTCATCGGCAGCGGCATCCAGGAGCGCGGGCGCCGGGAGCCGGCCCGGGAGCCAGCGCAGGCGCGCCGCTTCGGCCTGGGGGTCGGTGTGTGGGCGATGCGGCTCAACCTTCAGGTACCGCGTTACCGGGCCGGCGCGGAGCCGGTAGACCTGGGCGCCCGACTCGCCCCGCGTGATCGGTTCCCAGGTGCTCTCGGCTACGAGCGCCGTCAGGTCAGGCGGAAGGGTGATCATCGGCACTCCTTACGCAGGCGGATATGTATCCCGATCGGGAGCCCGGCTGGGTCTCAGCGGAGCTGCTGCTGCCAGCGCTGCACCCAGGCCGTGTCCACCCGCGCCAGGCGCGCCTTCGTCAGGTTCTCGCGCATGATCCAGCGGGGGGAAAGCTGAAAGCTGAAAACTGAAAGCTGAAAAGCCTTGCATTGCCAGCGGGGAGCTTTCATATTTCAGCTTTCATATTTCAGCTTTTCTTGCGCCCAGCCCCTTGCGCAGCGCCACAAACGCCGCGCCGCGCCGGTCGCGCTGCTGCATGATCGACGCGGTGATCGTGTCGAGCACCGCCAGCACCCGCGCGGCGTGGGCCGGGTCGCGCAGCAGGCGCGGCTCGCACAGGGCTGCGGCGGCGGCGCGTTGCACCAGCGGGGTGTCGGTCGCCCAGGCCTCCATGGCCTCCAGCAGCGCGGCCATATCCGCGTCGCCAAGCCGCTGGAGGGCCATGGCCACACCCTCGCGCGTGCGCCAGCGCGGGTCGCGCGCCAGGCCGCGCAGGCGCGGCAGCAGATCGCGCTGGCCCTCGGCCAGGAGCCGGCCCAGGCCCAGCACGCCACAGACCGCCAGGAACTCATCGGGCGTATTGGTCG
>JBAXES010000546.1:0-3478 GCA_037140315.1 Chloroflexales bacterium | reverse complement strand
GATACGATTGATGATGCGGTTCACCAGGCTCTTCTTTACCCTTGGCGGCTCCGCCCCCTGCGCCCCGCGTGCCCCAGCCACCGGCCGCGGCTTCTTCATCACATCCACCAGGCCTGCGGTCAGAAAACCGTAGACGATTCGGCAGACATCGAACTCGCTGAGCCCCGTCTTCTGGGCGATCTCCGCGAGGCTATCCTTGCCATTGATCCGTGCGAAGATGCGCCACTCCTCGGGGGCCAGCTTCACGCCCTTGGCCTTCTCGCCCGGCTGATCGACGAACCGCACGATCATATCGGTTGAGGCGATGCGGTCTTTGATCCGCCCCCACTCGTCGATCCGTCGCACGCCCTCCATGATGAGGTTCTCGACCGAGATCGGGGTCGGCATCGTGGGTGCCTCAGCGGCGGGCCGCTGGTTCTGCTCAAAGCGGAACTCGCCCTCGGGCCAGCCGAACAGCCCGTAGACCGACTCCTCGGTGTGAGTCATCAGGCCATTCTGGAGCTGATCGCGCTCGACGATCTGCTGGTCGATAATCACCTGCGTTAGCGTGGCGCCATTGCTGGTGGCGGACAGGGCCTGCCGTGCGGTGTCGAGCTGGGCCTGACTCATCAGGCCCAGGCGCACGAGCAGCTCGGCATCTTGATCTTCCGGCCTGCGTGAGGCCAGCACCAGCTTGCCCTTCTCAAAGAAGAGCAGGGCCGTCTCGTGCTCACGGGTCAGGTACAGGCCCCCGGTCTTATAGCCGCGGTCGACCAGGTAGAGAAAGTCGGAGAGGCCGAAGTCTCGGATGTTGCCAACCAGGGCCATTGCGATCCCTCCGCGGGGAGCTTCTCTGCGAATACGGGGGCGGGTCGGCGGCCGATGCCCGCCCTTGGGTTCTACGTCGACAAGGCCAGCTCATGCTCGGGTGCCGCTGGCGCCGGTGCGGCCAGGCCATCCGCCGCGAGCACCGGCACAAGGGCGGCAATGGCGGCGGCGATCATAGCGTCGTCGGGCTCGCGGGTGGTTAGGTACTGGGTTGCCAGGGTTGGCGCCAGCAGCCGACGCACCCAGGGCCGATAGTAGTTTGCCGAGGCGAACCGCAGGAACTCCAGCGCGACAGCTGCCACCAGCGGGATCAGCACGATGCGGGCGCCGATCCGCTGCCAGAGCGGCAGGCCGCTGACCAAGAGAAAGATCACGAAGCCGATCATCGCCGTGATCACGAGGAAGCTCGTGCCACAGCGCGGGTGGATGCGGGTGAAGCTGCGCACCGAGTCGACGGTGAGCGGGGCGCCGGCCTCATAGGCGTTGATGGCCTTATGCTCGGCGCCGTGGTAGGCGAAGACGCGCTGGATGTCGCGCAGGCGGCTGATCGCATAGATATAGCCGACCACCAGGGAGAGGTTGAGCGCGCCCTCGATGGCCTCGCGCAGCAGCACCGGCGCGCCCATGCGGCTGGCCATATTGGCGATCAGCGAGGGCAGCACGACGAAGATGCCGATGCCGATCACCAGCGCCAGCACAAACACCGCGCCCTGGGCCAGGGGAGATATCTCACCCTCACTGTCCTCGATCACCACACTCGCCGAGAAGTCGAGGGCCTGCTTTCCGATCGCGAAGGCATCACGGAGCCCCACCAGGCTGCGGATGATCGGGAGCCGCGCCCAGGTCGGGTGCGCCGCCGCCGTGATCAGGATGTGCTTCAGCGCCAGATCACCATTGGGACGATGAACAGCGACCGTCGCCTGGCGCCGGCCGCGCATCATCACCCCTTCAAGAACGGCCTGGCCGCCGTAGGCAAATCGCTGTTCGTCCATGGAGCCTGTGTGTGAAGCAGAGAGGCTGTCGCTGGCATGCAGTGCCGATGGCGACAGCCAACTTACGCTATCATACCACGTTCGGGGGCGTTACGACAATAGCTAACGTGATCGCGTCGCCCCGCGATCAGAAGACTTGCGCTGCTCAGGTTACCTGATCGGACGATCCAACCCGTAACCCGTCTACTGATCGCCGCCTGCTTGCTCGGGCGCATCGCGGCGGGCGAGCGTCGTGGCGGCGGCGCGCACCCCGCTGACGAGGCTGGAGATGCGGATGATCGGCGACACCACCCGCTCGGCCACAAACGCGGTGGTCTGCGTCGCCGTGCTCGCGCTGTCGCGGACATTGCCGGCCAGGCTGCGCGTGCTGTCGAGCACCTCGTTCAGCTTGACCATCGCGTCGTCCACCTTGGGGATCACGTTGGTCTTCGCGATCTTATTAAGCTGGTTCACCACGTAGAGGATCGCGACCAGGATGGCGATCGTGAGGATCGCGCTGATCAGCTGGAAGATCGATACGATCGAGATAAAAATATCACGCGTGCCGGCGCGGAACTCCGCCGGTGCGAACGCCGAGCCGACGATGAAGGCGATCAGCAGAACAGTGAGCGTCCCAACCCCGATCCCTACCCACTTAAGCACTGGTTCGCTCCTCTGCATGCGGCGGCGCAGCGGCTCCCGCCGAAAACAATATCTAGCACCTGGGGGGCGATTTAGGGCCGTACAATGGGGGCGATTATATCACACTCGAAGACGCGAGACAAAGATCAGCAGGATCCAGGCCAGCAGCACCGACTCGAGGACTGGCACGCCGGCGGGCGTGGGGAGGTTCAGCGGGAAGTGCAGGCCGAGGCCGTAGGCGAGCAGACAGCCGACGACGGCGGCCAGCCAGAAGATCGGCAGCTGACGCCAGCGGCGGCCCAGCAGCACGTGGGCCAGTGCGGCGCTGGCGGTGGCGATCAGCAGCAGCAGCAGGGTTGCCGGGGCGAGGTCACTCATAGGTCACCCTGGCCGTGCGATCAGCCCGCCGCCGATCACGCGGTCGCTAGCATAGAATACGGCGGCCTGCCCGGGGCTGATCGCCCGCAGCGGCTCGCCTAGGCGCAGCGTCAGCCGGCCATCGTCGTCGGGCTGCACCTCGGCGGGGACCGCAGCGCCGTGGGCGCGCACCTGCACGTGGCAGCTGAACGGCCCGCCCGGCCAGCCTCCGGCCACGAAGCTGGCCCGCTCAACCACGAAGCCGTCGCGGATCACCGCCGCCGCCGGGCCGACCACCAGGGCGTTACGCGCCGTGTCCAGGGCGGTCACGAACAGCGGTTCGGGGCCGTGCAGGCCCAGCCCGCGGCGCTGGCCGACGGTGTAGAGCGGCAGCCCGCTGTGGCGGCCCAGCTCGCGGCCATGCTGATCGACGATCGGGCCGGGCGTCAGGCTCTCCGGCGCCTCCGCGCGCAGGAGGCTGCGGTAGTCGCCCCCCGGCACGAAGCAGATGTCCTGGCTCTCGGGGCGGTCGGCGCTATCCAGACCGCGCGCGGCGGCCATGGCTCGCACCTCGGCCTTGCGATACCCGCCGACCGGGAACATCAGCCGGGCCAGGTCTTGCTGCTGGAGCATGTAGAGCATGTAGGACTGGTCCTTGTCCGGGTCGGCGGCGCGGTAGAGCTGGGGGGTGGGGGATGGGG
>JBAXES010000545.1:0-3485 GCA_037140315.1 Chloroflexales bacterium | reverse complement strand
TAACTACGACGCCCTCTGTGACGATCTGGCGGCGCGCCGAGATCTCGGCGCGCCGGTGGTGCTGGTCCACGGCGGCTCCGATGAGACCAACCGGCTCGGCGAGGCCCTCGGCCACCCGCCGCGCTTCGTCACCTCGCCCAGCGGCTATACCAGCCGCTACACCGACCGGCGCACCCTTGAGCTGTTCATGATGGCGGCGGGGGGCCTGGTGAATAAGGGGCTGGTGGAGCGCCTCCAGGCCCGCGGGGTGAACGCGGTCGGGCTGAGCGGGCTCGACGGGCGCATCCTGTCCGGCAAGCGCAAGGCGACGATCCGCATCGTCGAGGACGGACGGCAGAAGCTGCTGCGCGATGATTGGACGGGCACGATCGATGCGGTGAACGCCGGGCTGCTGCGGGCGCTGCTCGACGCGGGCTACCTGCCGGTGGTCGCGCCCCTGGCCTGCTCGGAGCAGGGCGAGGCGCTGAATGTGGACGGCGACCGCGCGGCGGCGGCGATCGCGGCGGCGCTTGGCGCTGACACGCTGCTGCTGCTCTCGAATGTGCCCGGCCTCCTGCGCGCCTTCCCCGACGAGTCCTCGCTGATCACGCGCATCCCGCGCGATGCGATCGACTCGTACCTGGGCTTCGCCGAGGGCCGCATGAAGAAGAAGGTCCTCGGCGCCCAGGAGGCCCTGGCCCAGGGGGTGGGCCGGGTCATCCTCGGCGACGCGCGGGCCGCCGGCTGCGTGTCGCGGGCGCTGGACGGCCAGGGCACCGTGATCGCGTAGGGGCGGCTCACGAGCCGCCCCTACGGTGAGGGTGTGGGAGAGCGAAGCTCTCCCATAAAAAAACTGACTGTGCTGGGGCGCGGCGCAGCCGCGCCCCAGCACAGTCAGTTAGGCACACATACCGTGATAGCCAGGGGCTGTCAGCTTCGCTGGCAGCCCCTGACGTTATGGCGTGATCGTCGTCGTCGTCGCCGCGCTGCCCACAAAGGGGTTGCCCATCACATCATTGTAGTTCGCCACCAAGCTCAGCCCAACCATACCGGCGTTAGTACTCGCAGTGGTGCTGAATGTCACGACACCCGACTTCGTCGCTCCCACCGTGCCCACCTTGATCGTCAGGGTGTTGCCAGACAGCGTGCAACTCGTGGCACCAGTGCAGCTTCCTGTGACAAAGGTGAGGTCGCTCGGCAGGGTGACGGTAAAGGTGGTACTGATCGCCGCCCCCGCCGTGATCCCGCTCGATGTGTTGGTGTAGTTCGCCGTGAAGGCGATGGGGGTGCCCTTCACAACAGTAGCCGCGTTCGTCACGCTCAGGCTGAGCGCGGGGGTGCCCGGCTGAGAAGTGTAGGATGCCTTATCGGTCTGGCCCTCCTGGATGAACTGGTTCTGGATTGGTATTGCCGGTGGTATCAGCGTCGATAGCGGTGCCCCCGTACAGGTGACAATCCGCCACCAGCCCGACTCAGGATTCGTGATCGTATCGCCGTCACGGGTCGTACTATTGCCAAGTAGCCCATTCCACGTGTTGTCACCAGATGGACTCCCTGCCACACCGCCGACCAGAGCATGCGGATCATAGCTGGCGCTCGGCGGATAGTAGCTCACCCATGCCGGCATAAGCCCAGGCATTCCGGTCGAACTGCTCGAATCTAGATCGTAATTGTTGAATTTTATCGAGGGCTGGCCCGGACTCACATATTCGTAGAAGGTCGTACACTGGACGCCCTGGATGTTGTCGTGGGAGAGGGTCGTCTGCTGGATGCCAACAGTGATCTCATCACCGCTGCCTGCGATGCCATCACCATCACTCGTCGGCGGGGTCGGCGGGATGGTCGATGCAACCTGCCAGCCCACCCGGATGCCCCAGCCATTCATATTGTCGCCCTGTGTCTCGGCCCGTAGCAGATAGATGCCACAGGACGGCGTGGCAGGCGCGACCGAGGGCGCAATCGTCGCGAAGGTATTCCAGGCATCCTTGGTGGTATCGACCGTATACGTCGGGGCCGCCGTTCCCGCCGCAGGGAGGCTGCCGACATTAACGTAGTTCCAGCCTGCGGGCATCTTGTAGAGCTCAAAGATCGTACCGTCGGGGGCACCGTTGATTTGATCGTTCGGTAGCGCTGGCAGCGTTGGTATTGGGATCGTATGATTGAGTCCCGCGTCATACAGGTCGATTTGCACGATCTTACCGTTATTCACGCAGGGCACGTCGATCCGCAGATAGGTGTACGTACCAGTGTTTGCGTAGAAGTTCCAGCCATTCGCATTGTAGGTCTGCCCAGCCGTCTGGAGGAAGCTGGCCTGCGATACCGGCGGCACCAGCGTGTCGTCATCGATGATCGCGATGGTGGCGGCTGTCCTGGTCGGATCCAGAGTCGCCCCCGTCGGCACCATGAGCGTCGCGCTAAAGATCTCGTCTAGCTCAGGGTCTGTATCGTTAGTGATCGGCACACTGATCGTCTGCTCGATCTGGCCAGCGATAAAGGTTACGATTCCCCCCGTACCTGTATAGTCTGTCGTCATCCCTGTAGCATTCGACGTTGGATAAGGTACGCGGGTCGCGGAGCCATCTGTCAGCGTATACGGCACGCTGATCGGGCCGGGCGCCGGGGCGCTCAGGCGCACCCGCAGCACCGCGTTGCCGTCGCCCTCGCCCACGCTGTAGGTGACGGCGCTGAATCCCACGACTGGGATAGCCGCATCATCGTTCTGGATTGTGCCCAGGCCCTGGTTGTCGGCGATCACTACGGGGATCGTCCCGGTCGTGGTCACATTCGACAAGAGCAGCGCGAAGATCTTGGCGGGCTCATAGATCGTGTTGCCGATCACATTCACCGTGACCGTCCCGGTCTGACCAACCGCTGGAATTGGGGGCAACAGTGGCAACAGCGAGAGGGTGCCGCTCGTCGCGATGTAGTCCTTGCCCGCAATGGCCGTCAGGTCGGACGTGGCGTAGGCTACGGTCACGTTACCGTCAGCGGGGTAGTCCAGGCTCACAGTGAAGGTGAACGCCGTGTTACCCGTGTTGCCCTCAGCAATCGCCACATCGTTGATGGTCATCTTGATCGAGTCGTCGTTGGTGATGGTGCCGGTGCCGGTGCCCGAGGCCGGGGAGATCGGGATCGTGGTGCTGCCAAAGGTCGCGCCGGTCAGGGTGACGGTGAAGGTCTCATCCTGCTCGGCCACGGTGTCGCCATTGATCGTCACGGTCAGGTTGACGCTGGTCGCTCCTGCCGCGAAGGCCACCGAGGCGTTGGTTAGGGGCACATAATCGTTGTTCGCCACAGTGGCGGTGCCATCGGCGGTGCTGTAGGTCAGCGAGCCGTCGGCGGGCGCGGCGGAGGGGAAGGTGGCCACAAAGGTCAGGGTCTTGGTGAGGGTGTTGCCTTCCAGGATGGACGGGCTGCTGATGGTCATCGTCAGCGTATCGTCGTTGGTGATGGTGCCGGTGCCCGAGGCCGGGGAGATCGGGATCGTGGTGCTGCCAAAGGTCGCG
>JBAXES010000544.1:0-3517 GCA_037140315.1 Chloroflexales bacterium | reverse complement strand
TCTGCGAGCAGAGCCCGCCGATCGTGCGCCCGGCCAGCTCCACCATCCACGGCCCGCCCGCGTTCACCCGCAGCTCGGCGTGGAGCGGCCCGCGCTCGAGTCCGACCGCCGCCGCCGCGCGCGCCGCCACCGCCCCGATCTGCGCCTGGACATCGCCCGGCAGCCGCGAGGGCGTGACGTACAGCGTCTCCTCGAAGAACGGCCCGTCCAGCGGGTCGGGCTTGTCGAAGAGGGCCAGGATCTGGAGCCGCCCGCCGTCGATCAGCCCCTCCAGCGCCACCTCGAAGCCGGGGATGAAGTCCTCGGCCAGGAATGGCTTCGGCCCCGCCGCCGGGTCTACCCGGTCGAGCAGGTGGGCCAGGCGCTGTGCGGCGGCCACGAACTCAGCCGGGGCGTCTGCGCGGATCACGCCCCGGCTGCCGTTCAGCCGGAGGGGCTTAACCACGCAGGGGTAGCGGATCTGCGCGGCCAGGGCCGCGAGATCCTCGCCGGTGGAGCAGAGCCGGAACTGCGGCGAGGGTACGCCGGCGCGGGCGAAGAGCTGGCGCATCAGGAGCTTATCGCGGGCCGCCTCGGCCGCCTCGGGGCGGTTGTGGGGCAGGCCGAGGGCCGCGCTGGCCCGCGCGGCCACCAGGGCTCCGCTGTCGTCGACGGCGATCACTGCGGCTAGGGGTGAGCCGACGTGAATCGACATAATATCGGCAACGGCGCGCGCTGTGTCATTGAAGTCAAGCCCAATATGCTGGCCGAGGCGTCCGGCGAGGGCCGCCGGTGCGTCCTCTGCCACCAGCGCGGCCACCCCCAGACGCTCAGCGGCGCGCAGGAACGCCTCAAGGCGGTAGGACGACGGGGTGGTGAGCAGCAGAATGTGTGGGTGCATTTAGTTTGTGGTGAGCAGCTTGGCGACAGCCCCCAGATTCTTGTCGGCCGCACACATCCGGTTGCGCCCGGTGGCCTTGGCCATATAGAGCGCCTGGTCGGCTGATCGCAGCAGGGCATCGCTATGGTCGCCGTTGCTGGGGAAGATGGCCACACCGATCGAGATGGTGGACTGGAGCTGGAGGTCGTCGAATTCCACGCGCATAGCTGCAAATTTCTGGCGTAGCTCATCGGCGCGGCGCAGCGCCGTGTCGAGGGTGGCGGTGGGCATGATCACCACAAACTCCTCGCCGCCGTAGCGGCAGGCGGTGTCCATCTGCCGGGTATGGCTGTGCAGCAGGCTGCCCATGGCCTGGAGCACCAGATCGCCGGCCTTATGCCCGTGGTCGTCGTTGAGCTGCTTGAAGTGATCGATGTCGATCATCATCACGCAGACCGATGACTGCTCGCGCGTGGCGTGTGCGAGGGTCTGATCGAGGATCTCCTGCATATAGCGCCGGTTGAACAGGCCGGTGAGCACATCGCGCATAGCCTGCTCGTGCAGCTGGCTCTGGAGCTCCTGGATCTCTTCCAGCTGTACCTGGAGCTCCTCATTGATCTGGCGTAGCTTCTGCTCGGCCAGCTTCCGCTCGCTGATGTCACGCGTGACCCCGTGGAGCTCAACCTTCCCGGTCTCCTCAGAGAAGCTGTAGTAGTCCACAATTTCTGTCCAGACAGACGACCCGTCTTTACAGGGCTGCTCGACCTCATTTATATAAAATTTCGGGGTGCCGCCCTGATCGGCGAGAAAGTCGGCGCTGCGCTGCTGTATGAGCCGGATAAGGTGCTCTTTAGCGTTCGGCATCAGTGCATCGTACACGGGCTTGGCCATAACCTCATCGGCGGTGTAGCCACGCAAGCGCTCTACCGAAGGGCTAACATAGGTGAAGTACATGCTCTCGATGTCCAGGATCCAGACCACATCCTTCATGTCTTCCGTGAGCAGGCGGTAGCGCCGCTCGCTCTCGCGCATCGCCTCCTCGATCTGCTTGCGCGCGCTGATGTCGATGATGCCGGCGAGGATGACCTGCTCGTCGTCGACCGTGGCCAGCGTGGCCGAGAATAGCGCCCAGAAGGTGCTGCCGTCAACCCGCTTCAGCTGGGCCTCAAAGCTGCGGATCGAGCCTGTCTTGCGGATCGCATCGAGGACGATCTGGCGCGCGCTTGGCTCAACGTAGAAATCGATCGCCTCCATCCCGATCATCTCCGCCTGCGATAGCCCCACCTGATCGCCAGCGAGCTTGTTCACATACTGGTAGGTGCTGTCGCTGAGTCGCGTCAGCACCATCGGTACCGGCATAATCTCAGCCATCTGCCGGAAGCGCTCCTCGCTCTTGCGCAGCAGATCCTCGCTGCGCTTGCGCGTGGTCACATCGTGCAGAATAAAGAGCTGTCCCAAGGGCTGTCTGATCTGGTTCTGGATCGTCGAGATCGCCAGATCATAGATGCGCTGATCCGTGCCGGTGCCGATCGTCACCTCTGCCTTTGCGGTGTGGGTGCTGCGGTAGCGTCGGAGCAGATCGCCCCAGCTTGGCGGCAGCGCCTCAAGCGTTGCGCCGATGTCGCCCTGGGAGAGCCCGCAGATCGTCTGCGCCGCGCGGTTGAAGTCAGCGATCCGCCCGTTATTGTCGAGCACGATCACCAGATCCTCGATGTGATCCATCACCGCCCCGCGGGCGATCGGCACGACCGTGAAGATCTGGCCGCGCAGCAGCGCCCAGCCGTAGAGCGCGCCGATGCAGACGAGGAGCATGGGCGTCCAGATGTAGCTGGGCATGGGCGCGATCCGCAGCACGGTGGGGACATCGCCAAGGGCGGGCAGCAGCATGCCAAAGATGAGCAGCAGCGTATTCTGCCTGCGCAGGGCGGGGTCGCGCAGCGACAGGATCAGAATCGCCAGCGCGCAGACGGTGAGCGCGCTGCCGTAGCCATAGTTGACCCAGAACCAGGGGCCGCGGCTGAAGCTGATGCTCGTGAGCGGGTGGGATGTGTCGATCTGGGGGTCATAGCGAAAGAGCGTGTGCAGGGGGTAGCTCAGGGCCAGCACCACCGTGATCGCCGGGATGAGCAGTAGTGCGCTCAGCCGCCAGCGGGTGACCCATGCGCTGTGACCCGTATACTGGATCGCCATCAGCAGAATGGCAGGTGCGATGAATGCGCCGGGCAGGTAGATCAGGTATGACAGGAACGCGCGTAGGGCGAGCGTGGTGACCGATATCTCCAGTGCGAAGATGAGTAAGAACAGCGCGCACAGCCACATCAGTGCGCGGAACGGCAGGCTTGCCGGCGCATCGCGGAAGTTGCCTGCGTACACGGCGATAACGGCGAGGAGGGTGGTGCTGACAAGCGGGAGCCAGATGTAAGGCGTGTAGGTGATGATCGCTCACCTCGTTGATGTCAGATGCGGCCGAGGCGGCGCGAGCCTGATCACAGTGAGTCGCGCATCATTGTACACCTCTGCACATGCCTTGTAAAGTTTGTACGTATATACACTCTCCAATTAAATTTATATTTAACTCGAAATTTACAGATAATCAGGAGCGAACTGCTCCTCGGTGGGCTCCGCTCAGCAGTACCAGGGCTCGCTCAGGAATGGGAT
>JBAXES010000543.1:0-3532 GCA_037140315.1 Chloroflexales bacterium | reverse complement strand
CGCCTGAGCCTGGCCGAGCGCCGCGACCTGGTGATCGCGATGCTGGGCCGCGCCCCGGCACGACAGCAGGGTCGCCAGGACGCGGCCCAGCATCGCGATCACCAGGTCGCGGCGCTCGGCCAGGCTCAGGCGTCCGGCGAGGCGGCTCTTCGCGCGGGCGAGGGTCTTCACCGGCACAACGGCGTGGATCTGCATCACACCGCCGCCGGGCGGGCCTCGGCGAGCCGGAGCGCCACCCTGGCCAGGTTGGCCTTCTCGGCCGGGCCGCGCATGATCGTGTCGGTCACGGCCACGCGCACGCCCAGGGCCTCGATCTGCGCGGCCAGGCCGGCGTCCACCTCGTCGATCACGATGCCGTCGAGCAGGCCGACGTAGGCCTGGGCCGCGCCCACGGCAGAGACCTCCAGCCCCACGGCGCGCATGAGCGGCGCGGCCGGCCCCTTGATCGGGGCGCCGCCGACGATCGGGCTGACCGTTACCACCGGGGCCGGGCTGGCCACGATCGCCTCGCGCACGCCGGGGATGGCCAGGATCGGGCCGACGCTGACCACCGGGTTGCTCGGGGCGATCAGGATCACCTCGGCGCTGGCGATCAGCTCCAGCAGGCCGGGGGCGGGGCGGGCCGCCTCAACGCCCACGTAGCGCACCCCGCGCACCGTGTCCTGGGCGCGCCGGCGCACAAAATACTCCTCAAAGTGCATCTCGCCCACGTCGGTGATGATGTGGGTTGGCACCGGGTCGTCGCTCATGGGCATGATCTTCACGGCCACGCCGAGAGCCTGGCGGAAGCTGTCGGCAACCTCGCTGAGCGTCGCGCCCTCGCGCAGCATCGCCGTGCGGCGGATGTGCAGGGCCAGGTCGCGGTCGCCCAGCTTGAACCAGCCCGGCCCGCCCAGCTTCATCAGCCAGGACATACACTCGTCGGTGTCGCCGATGATGCCCCAGCCCTGCTCGCGGTCGATCAGGTCGGCCAGGGTGCATGTGACGATGTCAAGGTCGGGCGAGATCTTCAGGCCGTGCAGCTCCATATCGTCGCCGGTGTTCACCACGGCGGTGATCGACTCGGGCGGCACGACCTGGACGAGGCCCTCGATAAAGCGGGCGGCGCCAACGCCGCCGGCAAGGACAAGGATCATGGGAGGATTCCTACGCTGAGCACAGGATGCGCATGAGTATCCTACCACAAAGGGCGGGCGGGCGCGGCTCGCGAGCCGCCCCTACTCCGCCGGCAGCCGCCAGTAGACCTCGCGCTCGCGGGCCATAAGCCCCGAGTCCACCAGCTCGCGCCGCAGGGTGGCGAAGTCCGGGTGGTGACGCTTGATGATCTCGTTCAGCTCGCGCTCGGGGTAGCGCCGGCCCGGCTCAAAGCGCAGCACCAGCCAGCGCAGCAGGGCCTGCATGCGCTTGGTGCCGACCGGCAGCTCGGTGATCTGCTCGCCGCGCAGGTAGCTGCGCAGGATGTCCTGGTCGCTCTCGGGCAGCTCGCCCAGCATGGGGATCTCGACAACCTCGCGGGCGAGCTGCTCCTTGCTGAGCCGCTGGAGGGCGCCGTTGAGCGCGCGGAAGCGCTCTCTATCGAGGAAGCAGATCATGCGCCCGCCCTCGCGGCGCAACGCCACGATCTGGAGCGTGATCAGCCGACCGAGGGGGCCGCGGCTAAACGATGGTGGGATGTCTAGCTCGGCTGCCAGCTCGGCCATGCTGCGCTCGCCGCCGGAGAGGGCGGCCACCACCCGCAGCACATCCATGTCGAGCAGGGCCTGCATCGACATGATCAGGGCGCGCCGCTCATCGAGCAGCGGCGGCGTGGGCATCATCTCAGGATCCATCGTGGTCCTCCTTACATCCGCTACTATGGGTGTGCGATTGCCACAAAGCTGGCAGTCGCACACATATAGTAGCACTCAGCCGCTCGCGCACGGCGGCGATGATCGGCTCGCCCGGTGAATGGTATACTTTCCCTATGAGCACGCCCCGCACCATCAGCCTGATCCGCCCCGGCCGCGTCGAGTACACGCGGGCGTGGGCCTGGATGCGCCAGCTGGCCGCCGAGCGCTCGGTGGGGCGGGCCGACGACTGCCTGCTCATCCTAGAGCACCCGCCGACGATCACGCTCGGCAACAAGGCCCGGCTCACAAACATCCTCGCCTCGGCAGAGGATCTCGCCGCGCGCGAGGTGGCCGTCGTCCAGTCCGACCGCGGCGGCGATGTGACCTACCACGCCCCCGGCCAGATCGTGGGCTACCCCATCCTGAAACTCTCGCAGCACGGCGGTGATATCGGGCGCTATGTGCGCAGCCTTGAGGAGACGATCATCCGCACCCTGGCGGACTTCGGGGTGGCCAGCCAGCGCGTCCCCGGCCTCACCGGGGTCTGGGTCGACGGCGGGACGGCCAAGGTCTGCGCGATTGGCGTGAAGTTGAGCGCTGCTGGAGTCACGAGCCATGGATTCGCCCTCAACGTCAACCCGGATCTGGCCGGCTTTGCCCAGATTGTGCCCTGCGGGATCGGCACGCGCGCCGTCACCTCGCTCAGCACCCTCCTGGGCCGCGCGGTCGCCCCCGCCGATGTGGAGCCAACCTTGCTCCACCACTTCGCCACCGTTTTCGATGTGACGCTGGATCCGACACCTACCCTTCGCGCCGAGGCTATGCCATCATAGCCCGCACCACGCGCTAGAAAGGGGTTATCGCATGGACTTTGTTGGCGGCGCGCTCCCCAATGTGATGTTCATTGCCGGCATTATCGCGGTCGGTATCGGCCTCGGCCTAGAGTTTAAGATCGTCGAGATCAAGGGCGAACTAAGCCGACGCAGCCGCTATGGCGCGTTTGGCGTAGGTGCCCTGCTCATAGCTACGAGCATCTTCATTTACACCCGACCAGCGGCCCCGACCGCAACTAACCCGCCGACACCGCTTGCGGCTAGCTTAACTCCCGCCAGCACGCTGGTAACGACGGATACGCCCCCGCCTAGCAGCACCCCCGCGCCCGCCGCAGCCACACCACAGCCTGAGGCATCGACGCTCATGCCCAGTCCGATCCAGGTAGTCCGTATGGTCGTGCCCGACCTGCAGGGTTTGAGTACAAAAGAAAAGATGCCGAGCGCGTGCTTAAGGCAAGCGGCCTCCAGCTAGGCAAAGGCCAGTCCAGCTGCGACCAGATTGGTGCGCCGAACCCGCAGGTGAAAATCGACAAAGGCAAGATCGCCTGCCAGTCAGCGCCCAAAGGCAGTTTGGTGCCCCAGGGTTCTGTCCTCGACTACGCGATGAGCAGCCCTAGCAAGTAGCAGCTACCAGCGTAGGCTGACAGCAAGAAAGTAATCCTGATGGTTGAGTTTATCCCGCAAAACACGGAGGATCAGATCCCGGCCCTGCTGGCCCGCCCGCGTCGCCCCGAGTGGCTCAAGGCCCGCGCTCCATCGGGCGAGAACTATCGCGACGTGCTGGGCCTGATGCGCGAGAAGGATCTACACACCGTCTGTGAGGAGGCCCGCTGCCCCAACCTCGGCGAGTGCTGGAACCATCGCACCGCC
>JBAXES010000542.1:0-3533 GCA_037140315.1 Chloroflexales bacterium | reverse complement strand
GATCAGCGACTCGACGAGGTCGCCCAGGGGGCCGACCACGCCGGCAGCGGTGCCGATCAGGGCAGCGGCGGCGGTGCTGATCGGCAGGCCGAGGACGGCCACAGCGAGCACGGCGGCCACCGTGACGGACGCCACCGCCCTTGCGGCGACCGCCACCGCCGTCGCCGCGATCAAGATTAATGATGTGGTCTGCCGCGACCCGAACTACCCCAGCGATAGCGAGTTCATCGAGCTGCGCAACGATAGCTCGGCCCAGGTCATCCTCACTGGCTGGCGCGTTGTCAACGCGTCGCGGAGCAATGTCTTCTACACCTTCCCCACATATACGACGAGGATCGGCCCCGACGTATATGTCGCGGTGTACAGCGGGATCGGCGTCGATGTGCCGTCCGATGACACCTTCTACTGGGGCCGCACCGACCAGCTCTGGTTCGTCGGCGATAAGGTTGAGCTGCGCGACCCCTCCAACCGCCTGATCAACTCCTACACTGTCCTCGCCGCGAGCTGCTAGTGCTCACCGGGGGGCCTCAGGTAAGGGCTTGCCCCCTCGGGCAAACGTCACCGTATTCAATTCATTGAGGCGGATCACCCGTGGGCCACCTCAATAGTATAGGTGAGGGTCTTCGTGCGCGTCTTCATCACCGGCATCACCGGGCCGGTCGGCAGCTTTCTGGCCGACCACCTGCTCACCATCCCCGGCCTGGATATTCACGTCTTCAAGCGCTGGCGCAGCGACCCGCGGCCGATCGCACACCTCCTCGGCCACGTCACCGTCCACGAGGGCGATATTGAGGACGCCTTCGCCGTCGATGTGGCGGTGCGGTCCGCCGCCCCCGACCGCGTCTTCCATCTGGCCGCCCAGAGCTACCCGAGCGCCTCGTGGCAGGCGCCCGTCCTCACTATGCGCGCCAATGTGGAGGGCACGCTGAACCTGCTGGAGGCCCTGCGCCGCCACGCGCCCGCCGCGCGCGTCCACATCGCCGGCACCAGCGCCGAGTACGGCTTTGTGCGCCCCGATGAGGTGCCCATCGGCGAGGGCCACCCCCTGCGCCCCGGCAGCCCCTACGGCGTCAGCAAGGTGGCCGCCGAGCTGACCGGCCTGCAGTACCACGATAACTTCGGCATGCACGTGCTGGTCACCCGCTCGTTCAACCACGTCGGCCCGCGCCAGGGCGACCGCTGCTCGATCCAGACCTTCTGCCGCCAGATGGCCGAGATCGAGGCCGGGCGCCAGCCGCCGGCCCTGCTGGTGGGCAACCTGGAGCCGCGCCGCGACTTCACCCATATGCGCGACGTGGCTCGCGCCCTCTGGCTGCTGCTTGAGCGCGGCGCGCCCGGCGAGGTCTATAACCTCTGCTCGGGGCGGGCCACCCGCATCGGCGACATCGTGCAGATGGTGGTCGAGCGCGGGCGCGTCCCCGTCGAGGTGCGCCAGGACCCGGCCCGCCTGCGGCCCAGCGACGAGCCCATCCTCCAGGGCGATAACGCCAAGCTGCGCGCGGCCACCGGCTGGGGGCCGACGATCGACATGGGGGAGATCGTCGATGAGCTGCTGGAGTACTGGAGGGATCAATATTGAATGTTGAAAGCTGAATGTTGAATGGGCCGACCCATTCAGCATTCAGCTTTCAACATTCAATATTATTGCAATGGGCATATTATTTTTAGTCGCGACTCCGATCGGCAACCTCGAGGACATCACCATGCGCGCGCTGCGGGTGCTGCGCGAGGTGCGGCTGATCGCGGCCGAGGACACCCGCCACACCCAGCGCCTGCTGAGCCACTACGAGATCGCCACGCGCTGCATCTCGTACCACGAGCACAACAAGCTGGCCCGGCTGGAGGCCATCCTGGCGGCCCTCGGCGCGGGCGACGTGGCCCTGGTGTCGGACGCGGGCACGCCGGGTGTGTCCGACCCCGGCTACGAGCTGGTCTGCGCCTGCATCGCCGCCGGGTTCACCGTCTCGCCCGTGCCCGGCCCGAGCGCCCCGGTGGCCGCCCTGACCGCATCGGGCCTGCCCAGCGACCGCTTCGTGTTTGTGGGCTTCCTGCCCCGGCACGGCGGCGAGCGCCGCGCGGTGCTTGAGGACCTGGCCGACCTGACCCTCTCGCTCGTCTGCTTCGAGGCCCCGCACCGCCTGGTAGACGCGCTGGGCGACATCCTGGCGGTGCTCGGCGACCGGCAGATCGTGGTGGCGAAGGATCTGACCAAACGCTTCGAGGATGTGCGCCGGGCCACGGTGGGCGCGGCCCTGGCCCACTTCGGCGCCCAGGAGCCGCGCGGCGAGTACACCCTGGTGATCGCGGGGCAGCCGCCCGGCGGCGAGCGCAAGCGCGACCGGCGCAGGCTCGCGGCCCCCGCCGCGCTCAGCGAGCCGCCCAGCGAGGCCGAGATCGCCCGTCGCCTGCGCCTCCTGCGCGACCAGGGGCAGGGCGGGAGCGCCGCCGCCCGCGCCGTCGCCCGCGAGCTCGGGTTGCAAAAGAGCGTGGTGTACGAGGTGTGGTTGAACCTGTAGACAGGCGCGCGCCCGTCACCCGCCGGTGATCGCCTCGCACGCGGCGCGCAGCGCCGCCGCCTCGGCGTTGGAGAGGCCCACCAGGGGCAGGCGCACGCTCGTCTCGGGCAGGTCGCTCGTCCAGGCGAGGGCCGCCTTGAGCGCCGCCGGGGTGTTGATCGGGTCCACCTTGCCGCGCAGACAGGTCAGGCGCTCTTGGGCGCTGGCCACATCGCCGCCGGCGATGTGGGCGTCGTACACGGCGCGCACCAGCTGCGGGAAGGCGCTGGCCAGGGCGGTGATCGCCCCCGCCGCGCCGCCGGCCAGGGCGCTCGCCACCAGCCGGTCGCTGCCGGTGAAGATCCTCAGCTGCGGGTAGCGGTCGATCAGCCCCTTGCTGTGCGCCCAGTCCCCGCTGCTATCCTTCAGGCCGTAGAAGACGCCGGGGTGGCTCTCTAGCAGGCCGTCGATGATCGTCGGGGTGATCGGCACGCCGGTGACCTGCGGGATGTGGTAGAGCATCAGCCGCGCGTCGGCGGGCAGCGCGTCGGCCAGGGCGCGGTAGTAGCTGAGCACGCCCAGCTCGCTTGGCTGCTTGATATAGAAGGGCGGCATCACCAGCGCCGCGTCGGCCCCGCGGTCGATCGCGTAGCGGCTCAGCGCCACCGTCTCGGTCAGGGCCGCGCAGCCGGTGCCGGCCAGCACGAACATGCCGCCCCGGCTTGCCAGCACCACATCCAGCACCCGCTCGCGCTCGGCCGCGCTCATCGACGGCCCCTCGCCGGTGGTGCCCAGGCAGAGCACGCCGTGCAGGCCGGCCGACTCCATAAAGCGCATATAGCCCGGCATCCACTCGTAGTCCACCGGGCCGACATCGCTGGTGAACGGCGTCAACATCGCGCTGATCACGCCTCTGATCTCCGCCATTGCTCTGCCTCTCTGCGCCTGTGGGGCGCGCTCGCGAGTTGCCGGGGGTACTGTACCACAGGTTTGGGCTGGCTTGAGGGCCCTCACCCCCGGCCCCTCTCCCGCTGCGGC
>JBAXES010000541.1:0-3533 GCA_037140315.1 Chloroflexales bacterium | reverse complement strand
TCGCCGCGGCCACCCGGTAGGCGGTGTTCATCAGTGGGCGTAGCTCGCTGATGAACGTGCCTAGCCAGACGGCCTCCTCGCTCTGCGGCGGCAGGGCCCGCTGCATCGCCAGCAGCCGGCCCTGCGCAGCGGCGAGATCTGCCAGCGCCGATAGGCTCAGCAGCTCGCGGTTGGCGAAGTGGTCAGGCGGGTAGCCCTCCACTATACCACCAACTGGCGGCGCCTGCCGGTCGCCGAATCGTAGCAGCAGCAGTACCGCCCCAATGGCGACGATCGCCACCACGCCTAGGGCCGCCAGGCGAACCAGCGTGTCGGGGATCATCTTAGAAGCCTCGCCCGCGGCTGATCAGCAGCTTGAAGACCATATCGATCACGCCGGCGTAGAAGTTGCTCTCCAGCGGTCGGAAGAGGATAAAGGGGTAGTCGGGCGTCCCAAAGAAGGGTCGCAGCGTCCAGCCGAGCTGCGTGCCCACGAAGGCGTAGAGCAGCAGCCAGGCGTAGAGCAGGCGCATGTTCACCTGCGCCGCCGGGGGGCCGTCATCGTGCGCGCGGTTCAGGTAGCGCGTGCCCTGGACGAGGAAGCTCAGGCCAACCCAGCCGGAGAGGGTTAAAATGCTCACGTTCAGCAGCACGAAGAACGGGTAGTTGTGCGCCGTGAGCTGGAAGAAGAGCGCGATCGGCACAAAGGCCACGGTCAGGGCCGAGCTGACCGTGAGGGTGGTCAGGGCCAGGGCCATCACCTGGATCGCGGAGAGCCGCCCGCCCCAGACTAGGTTGAAGAGGTAGAGGGTCGGCAGGCAGATCGCCAGGGTGAGCAGGAAGAGCGCCGGCAGCTTGATCGCCGACGACGCCGCCTGGAGGAAGCTGTGGGCGAGGCCGACAATCGCCCCGTAGACCGCCAGGCTCACGGTCGAGCTCGCCATCATGTGGATAATCAGGCGGCCAAGGTCTTGCTCGGCGGCGATCTGCCGCCAGATGCTCTCGCGGTCGCGCAGAAAGCGCTCGATAATCAGCGGGGGCGAAGATACCGTCGCGGCAGCAATAGGGATCGAGGTCGTCATCGCGGTGCTCCTTGTCGCTGTCCATAAGCCTAGCGCTAGTGTGCCCGATCGCCCGGCCCGCGCGCCACCCCTCAGGGCACCGATCCGACGCACTCAGGTGCTTGACGCGCCGCCTATGCTGAGCGTATGAAGCAGCTCACCCCGCTGATCGTCCTGATCGCCCTGATCGTCGCCTTCCTGGTGCCCTACGGCTGGGTCGCCCAGCAGTCACCCGCCCTGGATCTGCTCTTCAACCAGGTCTTCCACAGCCTCGCCGCACATGTTGTCGGTCACGCGCTGATCTTTGCTATCATTGGCCTGGCGGCCCTGCGCGCTGCGCCGGGCCTGCGCGGCCGACCGGCGATCTACGCCGCCCTGATACTGGCCGTCGCCTTGGGCCAGGAGGGCTTCCAGCTCACGTTCAAGGGCCAGCTCTACCTGGCCGACACCCTGGGCGATATCATGGTCGATCTGATCGCCGCTGCCGGCGCGTGGGCCCTGCTGAGGGCGGGGAGGCTCGGAGGGGCCGCTGGCGCGGACGCTGAAGGAGCTCGCCCGCAATGATCAGACTGCTTGTGGTTGAGGACAACGAAAAGCTGCGCCCGGCCCTCTGCGCCGGGCTGGCCGCCACCGGGAATGTGATCATCGCCGGCGACTGCGGCAGCGGCGAGGAGGCCCTGGCGCGCTGCGTCGAGTCACCGCCCGACGCCATCCTTATGGACGTGCAGCTCGCCGGCGACTGGAACGGCATCGAGGCCGCCGTGGCCATCCGCCGCGAGCACCCGCGGCTGCCCGTCGTCTTCTACTCGATCCAGGACGATGACGCCTACTACCGGTCTTTCCGCCGCTCGGGCATCCTCAGCCACTACGCCTACGTGCGCAAGTCGAACTACCTGCTGCCCCAGATGATCGTGCCGCTGCTGCGCGACGCCGTGGCCGGCCGCAGCTACATCGACCCGGAGATCGAGTCGCGGGTACACGAGGTGAGCCGCAAAGATGAGCGCTCACCCATGGCCCTGCTTGAGCCGAATGAGCAGCAGGTGGCCCACATGCTCGCCCAAGGCATGAGCAACGAGCAGATCGCCGCGCGCATGGGCTTCCGCGACAAGCGCACGATTAGCCGCACCAACGGCCAGATCTACGCCGCCTGGGGCCTGAGCGACAGCGCCACCGACGAGAAGGTCGCCCGCACCCGCGCCGCGATCATTGTCCACTCCGGTCGGCTGCTGCGCTGGGCCGATGACGGCACGCCCCTGACTGAGGACGAGCGGGGGAACTGGGAGGAGTTTAAATGTTGAATGTTGAATGTTGAATGTTGAGCATTCAGCATTCAGCATTCAGCATTCAGCATTCAGCATTCAGCATTTCATATGGCCTACCAACTGCTCACCCTGGTCGACTGGGCGCTGATCGCCGGGTCGCTCTTCAACACGATCACCCTGCTCTGGCTGGGGCTGACGGTGCTGCTCAGCGCCGAGCGGCGCAGCTGGGGCACGTGGCTGGCCGGCGGCGGCCTGCTCTTTGGCGGGGCCTTCTTTGTGGGCCACACCGCCGTGGTCGGTCGGGTGATCGGGGCCTTCTCCGACGAGATGTCGGTCTACTGGCGGCTGGGCTGGATCGTGCTGATCGTGGCCCCCTACCTGTGGTACGCGGTGATGGCCTGGTACTGCGGGGGGCTGCGCGCCCGCCCCGAGCGCCTGCGCCTGGCCGGGGTGAGCGCGCTGGGCGCCCTGGCCGTGCTGCTGGCGCTCTTTGTCGACCCGCTGCCCAGCTACGCCGACCTGTCCCAACCGGCGCTCGGGCCGGTCGCCCTGCTCAGCAGCACCACCATCACTCGTCTGATCTACCCCGGCTTCGCGGCGCTCTGCATCGCGCTGGCCCTGCTGAGCCTGCGCTCCCCGGCGGCGTCGGAGCGCTTTATGGGCGACCTGGCCCGCCAGCGGGCGCGGCCCTGGCTGGTGGCCGCCTCGGCGATGCTCCTCGGGATCGCCCTGGCCATCGGCGCCGCCTCAGTCTGGTTCCTCGACCAGGCCCGCGCCGGGCTCTTCCCCGGCCTCACTACGCGCGGCATCGGGATGATCATCGGCTTTGACTTCGTGATCGGCCTGATGATTGCCGTCACGGTGGTGCTGATCGGCCAGGCGGTCGTCTCCTACGAGATCTTCACCGGCGCGGCCCTGCCCCGCGGCGAGCTGGCCCGCCAGTGGCGGCGGACTCTGATCCTGGGCAGCATCTACGCCCTCGTCGTGGGCTGGAGCCTCAGCGGCGCCGGCATCCCCGAGCAGCCGATCTACCACCTGCTGATCGCCACCGTGCTGATGACCTCCTTCCTGGCCCTGGTCGGCTGGCGCTCGGCCCACGAGCCGGCCGGCGGCCTGGCCCGGCTGCGGCCCTTTATGGCCAGCCAGAACCTCTACGACCGGCTGCTCGGGCCGGTGGGCTCCGCCGATAGCGAGCCGGAGGCGGCCTTCCACGCCCTCTGCGGCGAGCTGC
>JBAXES010000540.1:0-3536 GCA_037140315.1 Chloroflexales bacterium | reverse complement strand
ATATGCATGCCGAGCGACGACAGTGCGGTCGCGGGGGATAGCGGGCGCAGGCGTACCCCGCCCGCGCCCGCGCGGGCATCCACAAAGATCGCCAAGCGCGCCTGGGCCAGCGGCTCGGCCAGCTCGGGGGTGAGTTGGTGGGCGACGATGGTGTACACGCAGGCGAGATCCCAGCGCGCCGCCGCCGTCGCCACGCGCGGGCCGGCGGCATCGTCCCCGCGCAGGGTGCTGCCGTAACCGATAATTATTTGTGTGCGAAAGTGCCCTTTGCGCACACAAGGGTTGTTGCGGATCACCGTGATACCGTATCGAGCAGTGTCCCGTCGGGGCCAAACAGGCGCACCTCCAGCGGCATCTGGCCGAAGGCGTGGGTCGAGCAACTCAGGCAAGGGTCGAAGGCGCGGATGCCGGCCTCAACCCGGTTGAGCATGCCCTCGGCGATCTTGGGGCCGCGCACGAAGCGGCGGGCGATCTGGGCCACGGTGCGGTTCATGGCCAGGTTGTTCTGGCCGGTGGCGATGATCAGGTTCACCTTCGTGATCAGGCCGTGCTCGTCCACGTGGTAGTGGTGGATGAGGGTGCCGCGCGGGGCCTCGCTGACCCCCACCGACTCCAGCCGGTTGACGCCGGCGTCGGCGCGCAGGCGCCGGGAGTTCAGCTCGGGGTCGTCGATCAGGCGGGCGATACGCTCTAGGGCGCCGAGGATCTCCACCAGGCGGGCGTAGTGGTAGAGGAAGCTGGCCTTGATCGTCGCCCCGCCGCGCTGCCGCAGCTCGATCAGCTCGTCGTCGGCCTGCGGCGTGTCGAAGGAGCGGCAGACGTTGATCCGGGCCAGCGGGCCGACCCGGTACATGCCGTCGGGGTAGCCGCGCGGCCGGTAGTAGGGGAACTTCAGATAGCTCCAGGGCTCCACCGCCTCGCCGATGATCTCCTGGTAGCGCATCGGCTCCACGTGGTCCTCAAGGATGGCCCCGGTCGCGTCCACCACCCGCATCTTGCCGCCGTAGTGCTCCCACGAGCCGTCGTCGCCGACGAGGGCCAGGAACAGGCTGTCGAAGGAGCCGAAGCTGACGGCCTCGTCGCGGTGTGTGTCGAGCATGGCCTTGAAGTGGCCGATGGCGCCCCTGGCCGTGGAGAGGGCCTCGGGCAGCTTCTGGCGGATCGCCATGCGCGAGGCGTCCGACAGGCCGGCGCGCACCCCGCCCGGCACCGACCAGGCCGGGTGGATCTTGCGCCCGCCGAGGTGCTCGATGATCTCTTGGCCGAACTGGCGCAGCCGGATGCCGCCGCGGGCCAGGTCGGGGGCGGCGGCGATCAGGCCGAACACGTTGCGCTGCGCCGGGTCGCTGTCGAAGCCGAGCAGCAGGTCTGGCGCGCTCAGGTGGAAGAAGCTCAGGGCGTGGGACTGGACGATCTGGGCCAGGTTCATCAGGCGGCGCAGCTTCTCGGCCGCCGGGGGGATGTCCACGGCCAGGATGCCGTCGCCCGCCTTCGCCGAGGCCATCAGGTGGCTGATCGGGCAGATCCCGCAGATGCGCGCCGTGATCGCCGGCATCTCCCAGAAGGGCCGGCCCTCGCAGAAGCGCTCGAAGCCGCGGAACTCGGTCACGTGGAAGCGGGCGTCGCTCACCTCGCCCGCATCATCCAGGTAGATGCTGATCTTGGCGTGGCCCTCGATGCGGGTCACCGGGTCGATCACAATGCGCTGGCTCATAAGATCTCTCATTGTGTTGGCGCGCTGTGCCAGCGGATCTGGCACAGCGCGCCAACATAACCGTATGTTCTGTGGGCGGCTTAGCCAAAGCGCAGCATCTTCGCGCCCTCGGCGACGGGGGGCCGCCCGGCGAGCAGGGCCTCCAGCAGCGCGCGGATGCGCGGGGCCGGCGGCGGGCAGCCCGGCAGGAAGTGGTCCACCTCCACCACGGCGTGTACCGGCACCACCCGGTCGAGCAGCACCGGCACGATCCCCGGCTCGGCCGGGATGATCCCGCGCGGGTCGCCGTGGTCGACGTAGATCTGCTGGAGGGTCAGCCCGACCGCGCCCAGCGGGTTGCGCAGCGCGGTGACGTTCCCCGTCACCGCGCAGTCGCCCAGCGAGACGAGGATCGCGCTGTTGCGGCGCACGGCGTGGATGATCTCCATGTGCTCGTCGCTGGCGATCGCGCCCTCGACCAGGGCCAGGTCAACCCCGGCCGGGAAGACCTTGATGTCGGCGATCGGGCTGTAGACCAGATCGACCTGGGCGGCCAGGTCGATCAGCCACTCGTCGAGATCCAGCAGCGACATGTGGCAGCCCGAGCAGCCGCCCAGCCAGACGGTGGCCAGCTTGATTTTGGGAGTATCGCTCATATCACCCTCTTACCCGGCGCGACTCGACGATCAGGGCGATCCGGCGCGGGGCGTGCTCCATCTCGGCCACGGTGGAGCCGCGCCGGAAGATGGCGCCGGTCGGGCAGGCCAGCAGACATTTGCCGCAGGCGGTGCAGCTCTCGGCCTCGCCCCACGGCTGGTTCAGGTCGCTGATCAGACGGGCCGAGGTGCCGCGGCCGGAGATGTCCCAGGTGTGGACGCCCTCGACCTCGTCGCAGGCCCGCACGCAGCGGGTGCAGAGCACGCAGCGGCTGTGGTCGATCCCGAAGCGGTCGTGGCTGATGTCTACGACGCAGGTGGGCGCCAGGTAGTCGTAGCGCACGTGGTCTATGCCCAGCGCGACGGCCAAGTCCTGCAGCTCGCAGTGGCCGCTGGCCACGCACACCGCGCAGACGTGGCCGCGCTCGGCGAAGAGCAGCTCGACGATCTGGCGGCGGTAGGCCCGCAGCCGCTCGGTGTTGGTCTGGATATCCATGCCCTCGGCGACGGCGGTGGTGCAGGCGGGGCGCAGCCGGCCGCCGACGTCGACCAGGCAGAGCCGGCAGGCGCCCACGTCCGAGAGGCCGTCGAGGTGGCAGAGGGTCGGTATCGCGACGCCGGAGTCGCGCGCGGCATCCAGGATGCTCTCGCCCTCGCGGGCGCTGACCATGGTGCCGTTGATCTTAAGCGTTTTCGCAGCCATATGTTTTAAGGATGAAGGATGAAGGATGAAGGATGAAGCATGAGTGCTGGCACTCATGCTTCATCCTTCATCCTTCATCCTTGCGGTATAAGCGCCGCATACTCCTCGGGGAAGTACTTGAGCGTGCTGATCACCGGGTTGGGCGCCGACTGGCCGAGTCCGCAGAGGCTGGTGTCGCGCACGAGCTGGCAGAGCTCGCGCAGCTTGTCGATGTCGGCGGGGGCGGCCTGGCCAGAGGTGATCTTCGTCAGTAGGCGGTGGATCTGCACGGTGCCGACGCGGCAGGGGACGCACTTGCCGCAGGACTCGTCCATGCAGAACTCCATGTAGAACTTGGCCAGCTCGACCATGTTCGTGGCCTCGTCCATCACCACCATGCCGCCGGAGCCCATGATCGACCCGACCTTCGCGAGCGACTCGTAGTCCACCGGGGTGTCGAAGAGGCTTGCCGGGATACAGCCGCCCGAGGGGCCGCCGGTCTGCA